>NZ_CAMPHH010000024.1 GCF_946885855.1 uncultured Actinotalea sp.
CGCAAGAAGAGCGGACTGAACTCATGAGCCTCCAGACGACCGGCGGCGCCGCCGGGGCCCCGCCGATCCCGAGCACGCGACGACGGCCGCGCGGCCGTGCCGAGGCCCCCCGTGGCCCGGGCGGGTCGCGGCTCGGCTCCCACCTCTTCCTCCTGGCCCTCGTCCTGTACTTCGTCACCCCGCTGTGGTGGCTCGTCGTCGGCGCGACCAAGTCGAACTCGGGTCTCTTCGCCAGCAGCTCCAGCCCGTTGTGGTTCGCCGACGACTTCTCCTTCATCGAGAACGTCCGGCAGCTGACCACGTACCAGGGCGGGATCTACTGGACGTGGATCGGGAACTCGTTCCTCTACGCGCTCGGCGCCGGCCTGGGCGCGACGCTCCTGGCCCTGCTGGCCGGGTACGGCTTCGCCAAGTACCGCTTCCGTGGCCGGACCATGGCCTTCGCCCTGCTGCTCGGCAGCGTCATGGTGCCGTTGACCGCGCTCGTCATCCCGACGTTCGTCCTCCTCGCGGAGTTCGAGCTCGTCAACACGCGCTGGGCGGTCATCCTCCCGTCCCTGCTCAGCCCCCTGGGGGTCTACCTCATCCGGGTGTACGCCCAGGACGCCGTGCCGGATGAGATGCTCGACGCCGGCCGTGTCGACGGGGCGGGCGAGCTCCGGCTGTTCTTCCAGGTGGCGCTGCCCCTGCTCCGGCCGGCGATCGTCACGGTGCTGCTGCTGAGCGTCGTGGCCACGTGGAACAACTACTTCCTCGCGCTGACCATGGTCCGCAGCCCGGAGCTGCTGCCGGTGACGGTCGGCCTGGCCCAGTGGCAGGCGCTGTCCAACGGCGGTGCCGGCGGCGAGACCCTCTGGAACCTCGTCGTGACCGGAGCGTTCCTGTCCGTGATCCCCCTCATCGGCGCGTTCCTCGCCCTGCAGCGGTACTGGCAGGGCGGCCTGGCGATCGGCGCGATCAAGTGACCGCTGCCGGCGCGGGGCGGTCCGCGGTCCGTGCCAGCCGCAACCGGTCCCGCGCCCCGTCCTGACCCCGTCGTCCCCGCAGCCCTTCGCCTCCTCCCCGTCACTCGGAGATCTCCCCATGCTCAGCGCGTCCCTGTCCCTCAGCCCCGCGTTCGGGGTGTCACCGGTCCGCCGCCGGACGTTCGGCTCGTTCGTCGAGCACCTCGGGCGGTGCGTGTACACCGGTCTGCACGACCCGGAGCACCCCACGGCCGACGAGGACGGCTTCCGCAAGGACGTCGTCCAGGCGGTCCAGGAGCTGGGCGTCACCACCGTCCGGTACCCGGGTGGCAACTTCGTCTCGGGCTACCGCTGGGAGGACGCGATCGGACCGGTCGACCAGCGTCCCGCCCGGTTGGACCTGGCGTGGCACTCGACCGAGCCCAACACGGTGGGCGTCGACGAGTTCGTGCGCTGGTGCCGCAAGGCCGGCGTCGAGCCGATGATGGCGGTGAACCTCGGGACCCGAGGGGTGCAGGAGAGCCTGGACCTGCTCGAGTACTGCAACATCGAGTCCGGTACGGCGTGGTCGGACCTGCGCCGCAGCCACGGCAGCGAGCAGCCGCACGGCATCCGCATGTGGTGCCTGGGCAACGAGATGGACGGGCCGTGGCAGATCGGGCACAAGACGGCCGAGGAGTACGGCCGCCTCGCCGCCGAGACCGCGCGTGCGATGCGGATGGTCCAGCCCGACCTCGAGCTCGTCGCCTGCGGCAGCTCCGGCTCGGCGATGCCCACGTTCGGCGAGTGGGAGCGGGCCGTCCTCACCGAGTGCTACGAGCAGGTCGACTACATCTCGGCGCACGCCTACTACCACGAGGAGGACGGCGACCTGGCCTCCTTCCTCGCCTCGGCGATGAACATGGACGCCTTCATCGACGACGTCGTCGCGACGGCCGACGCCGTGCGGGCCGCGCGCAAGCTGACCAAGCGCATCCACATCTCCTTCGACGAGTGGAACGTCTGGTACATCAACGACGCACCCTCCCAGCCGCCGAAGGACAGCTGGCCCGTCGCCCCGGCGCTGCTGGAGGACCACTACAACGTCGCGGACGCCGTCGTCGTCGGGAACCTGCTCATCTCGCTGCTGCGGCACAGCGACCGCGTCCACGCGGCAAGCCTCGCCCAGCTCGTCAACGTCATCGCGCCGATCATGACCGAGCCCGGTGGGCGCCTGTGGCGCCAGACGACGTTCCACCCGTTCGCCCTGACGGCCCGGCACGCCGTCGGCGAGGTGCTCGAGGTGGGGCTGCGCACCCCGGCCCACGAGACGGCGAAGTTCGGGGAGACGCCACTCGTGGACGCCGTCGCGACGCACGACGCGGAGTCCGGCGACGTCGCCGTCTTCGTGGTCAACCGGTCCCTCACCGAGGACGCCACGCTCGAGGTCGACGTCCGCGCCTTCGGCGAGCTCCGCGTCGTCGAGGCGCTCACCCTGGCCAACCCGGACCCCTACGCCCGGGCGACGGTCGAGGACGACACCTCGCTCGCGCCGACCGCCAACACGTCGGCGACGGTCGAGGGCGGCACGGCGAGCATCGTCCTGCCGCCCGTCTCCTGGACGATGCTCCGCCTCACCCGGGCCTGAGGCCGCCGGCCCCGGGGGCGTGCCGCCGTCGGGGCCGCCGGCGGCGGTCAGCCCGCAGCCGCCGACGGCGGTCAGCCCGCCAGGCGCCGCTGCAGCGTGCGCAGGGCCAGGCGGGCCACCCAGAGCAGGCCGGCGACGCTGGCCGTCTGGACGCCCCTCCGAGCGGCGGTGCGTCGCCGGCCGCGGAACTCGTGGACCGGCCAGCCCTGCTCGGCGGCGTGCCGACGCAGGCGCACGTCCGGGTTGATCGCGAACGGGTGGCCGACGGCGGAGAGGATCGGGAGGTCGTTCGTCGAGTCGCCGTAGGCGAAGCAGCGCGCGAGGTCCAGTCCCTCCTCGCGCGCGAGCTCCTCGACGGCACGGGCCTTCGCCGCCCCGTGCATGAGGTCCCCGATGAGCCGGCCGGTGTAGATGCCGTCCTTGTGCTCCGCGACGGTGCCGAGCGCGCCGGTGACCCCCAGGCGGCTGCCGATGAGGCGGCCGATCTCGATGGGGCTCGCGGTGATGATCCACACCTGGTGGCCGCGGGCGAGGTGGTCGGACAGCAGGGCCTGGGTGCCGGGGAAGATCCGCAGCGACAGGACCTCGTCCCACACCTCCTCGCCGATCGCGGTGATGTCCGCGACCGACCGCCCCGCCACGACGCTCAGGGCCCGCGCGCGGATGTCCGCGATGTCCTTGAGGTTCTCGCCGAACGCCAGGTACCGCAGGTGCTGGCGGGCCACGCGCGCGATGTCGCCGACGGCGACGAACCCCCGGCGGCGCAGGCCGACCGCCAGGTGGAAGGCGCTCGCCCCCCGGATGATCGTGTTGTCGAGGTCGAAGAACGCCGCCACGGGCGGTACCGGCTGGGGCAGGCCCTCCTCGGCGACCGCCGTACGGGCCGCGGCTCGGCCGTGCTGCTCCACGTCCTGCTCGAGCTCGGCCGCGCCGTACGGGTGCGCGTCGCCGGTCCGTGCGCCGTCGTCGAGCTGCGGCTCGTCGGCGGGGTGCGCGTCGGGGCTCTCGGTCGGCTGCACCACCCGGCCACTGTAGCCACCGTCTCCGCCCCGACGTCGGTGCTCCGCCCGGTGCGCCCGGACCCGTCCTCCGCGCCGCCTCGGCGGTGCGGACGGCCGCGCGGCGCGCCTTAAGGTGTCGCCGTGACCACCCCGACGTCCGACGACGGCGCCGCGGCGACCGACGGCGTCCGCCCGCCCGCCCACGCCCGCGTCGTCCTCTACGGCCGCGCGGGGTGCCACCTCTGCGACGACGCCCGGGAGGTGCTCGCGGCGGTCGTGCCGGCCCCGGAGGGCTGGGTCGAGGTCGACGTCGACACGGACCCCGCCCTGCAGGACCGGTACGGCGAGTACGTGCCTGTCGTGACGGTCGACGGGGTGCAGGTCGGCTTCTGGCGGGTGGACCCCGAGCGTCTGCGCCGGGCTCTGGGCGGGACCGCGGGGCTCGGGTGAGTGCCGGTCCCACGGTCCCCCCGGCGACGGTGGCCCGGCTCCCGATCTACCTGCGCGCCCTCGACGAGCTGGTGTCCCGCGGCGCGGCTCGGACGTCCTCGGGGGAGCTCGCCGCGCTGGCCGGGGTGGGCCCCGCCCAGCTGCGGCGGGACCTGTCCTGCCTCGGGTCGCACGGGGTCCGGGGCGTCGGCTACGACGTCGCGCACCTGCGGTCCCAGGTCGCGTCGGTGCTCGGCCTGACGCGCGACCTCAGCGTCGTCATCGTCGGCGTCGGCAACCTCGGGCAGGCGTTCGCCACCTACGTCCAGGGCTACGTCGCCGGGGGCGGGCAGGGCTTCCGCGTCGCGGCGCTGCTCGACGTCGACGCCGAGGTCGTCGGCACGCGCGTGGGCCGGCTCGTCGTCGAGCCGGCGGAGCGGCTGGAGGAGGTCGTGCTCCGCGAGGGGGCGACGGTGGCCGTCCTGGCCACGCCGGCGGCCGCCGCCCAGGAGGTCGCCGACCGGCTCGTCGACGCCGGCGTCCGCAGCATCCTCACGTTCGCCGCGAGCGTGCTGCGCGTGCCCGAGGACGTCGACGTGCGGTCCGTCGACCTCGCGCGCGAGCTGCAGATCCTCGCCTTCCACCAGCAGACCCGGACGACGACGCCGCGCTGAGCCGGGTCCCTGCCGGCAGCGCCCGGGCCCGGGCAGCACGACGCCGCCGGACCCGGGGGTGGTGGTCCGGCGGCGTCGGGTCAGGAGGCTCAGGCCTGGCGGATCGCCGAGACCTCGAGCGCGATCTTCACGGTGTCGGACACGAGGACGCCGCCGGTCTCCAGCGCCGCGTTCCACGTCAGGCCGAACTCCTTGCGGGAGATCTCCGTGGCCGCCGAGAAGCCGGCGCGCGCGTTGCCGAACGGGTCGGTCGCGGTGCCGTTGAACTCGGTCTTGAGCTCGACGCTCTTCGTCACGCCGTGGATGGTGAGGTCACCGGTCACGACGTAGTCGTCGCCGGCCGGGCGCGCACCGGTCGAGGTGAAGGTCCACGTCGGGTAGGTCTCGACCTCGAAGAAGTCGGCGCTCTTGAGGTGGCCGTCGCGGTTCGCGTCGCGGGTGTCGATGGTGGCCGGGTCGAGCGTCGCGGACACGGCGGAGACGGCGAGGTCCTCGCCCACGGTGATGGTGCCGTCGGTGATGGCGACCGTGCCGCGCACCTTGGCGATGCCGGCGTGGCGGACGGTGAAAGCGGCCTCGGAGTGGGAGGCGTCGATGGCCCAGGTGCCCGCGGTGAGGCCGGTCGGCAGGGCGGTGGCGGTGGTCTCGGTCATGGTGGATCCTCTCGTCGTGCAGGTCAGGGGGTGCGGCCGGGAGTAAGTTGAACTGTCAACTAACTAGTTGAGAGTTGTACTACACTCGTCGCGAGAGGTCAAGCCGTGCCCGCCCCGGCGCGCACGGCGCTGTTACGGTTCGGCGGCACGCGCCGCGCAGGACGTGGAGGAGGTGGGGCAGGTGGGGACGACGCGGGACGCGACGGAGGTCCGCTGGCTGACGGCGGAGCAGCAGCGCTGGTGGCGGGCCTATCTCCTCGGCACGGCCGCCCTGCAGGACGCGCTGAACCGGCAGCTCGACGCCGACGCCGAGATCTCCCTGAGCGAGTACGAGATCCTCGTCCGGCTCTCGGAGGCGCCGCGGCGCACGGTGCGGATGTCCGAGCTCGCCGCCTCCGTCATGCACTCCCGCAGCCGACTCACCCACACCGTGTCCCGGATGGAGCGCCGCGGGCTCGTCGAGCGCCGCGCGTGCGAGGACGACGGCCGCGGCATCAACTGCGCCCTCACCCCGGCGGGCTACGAGCTGCTCGACCGGACCGCGCCCGGGCACGTCGGCGCCGTGCGCACGCACCTGGTCGACCTCCTCACCGACGAGGAGTTCGCGATCCTGGGCCGCGTCATGGAGCGGATCGCGGAGGGGCCCGACGGCCCGTCGGGCACGCGCCCCACCGCCGACTGAGACCCTCCTCACACCGGCCCTGGGCACTCGGGCCCATGCGCGAGACTGGGTCCATGTCCACGGTGCCCACGACCACCGTCCACCTGATGCGCCACGGCGAGGTGCACAACCCCGGCGGCGTGCTCTACGGCCGCCTCGCGGGCTTCCGCCTGTCCGAGCGCGGCCAGGCGATGGCCCGGCGCGTCGCCGACCACCTCTCCGGCGGCGGACCGGCCGGGGCGCCGCGACGCGACGTCGTGCACGTGGTCGCGTCCCCGCTGCAGCGCGCCCAGGAGACGGCCGCGCCGATCGCGGCCGCGTTCGACCTCGAGGTCGCGACCGACGACCGCCTCCTGGAGGCCGAGAACAACTTCGAGGGCCTGACGTTCGGCGTCGGCGACGGCTCGCTGCGCCGCCCCTCGCACTGGCGCTGGCTGTGGAACCCGTTCCGGCCCTCCTGGGGGGAGCCGTACCGCAACCAGGTGGCGCGGATGCTCGCGGGCATCACCGCCGCCCGGGACGTCGCGCGGGGGCACGAGGCCGTCGTCGTCAGCCACCAGCTGCCGATCTGGGTGACCCGCCAGGCCCTCGAGGGCCGGCGGCTGTGGCACGACCCCCGCAAGCGGGAGTGCTCGGTGGCGTCCCTCACCTCGCTGCACTGGGAGGGCGACCGGTTCGCCGGGCTGACCTACTCCGAGCCCTGCGCGGACCTGCTCCCGGACGCGCCGACGGTCCCCGGGGCATGAGCATGGGAACACGCCGCCGCGCCGTCGCCGGGCTCGCCGCGATCGCCGTCGTCGTCCTGGCGGGGTGCGCACCGAGCGTCACGGGGGGCTGGACCGAGAGCGGGACCCAGGCCGGCTACGTCACCGGCGACGGGTCCGTGACGACCTGGCCCGTGGACGACCGCACCGGCCCGCTCACCCTGACCGGCACGACCTACGACGGCGAGGCGGTCGACCTCACGCAGTGGCGCGGCGACGTCGTCGTCCTCAACACCTGGTACGCCGCGTGCCCGCCGTGCCGGGCCGAGGCCCCCGACCTCGCCGCGATCGCCACCGACTACGCCGCCGACGGCGTGCGCCTCCTCGGCATCAACTCCCGCGACGACGCCGGCAACGCGCTGGCCTTCGAGCGCACCTTCGACATCCCCTACCCGTCCGTCCACGACATCGACGGCGGTGCGCTCGCGGCCCTGCAGGGCGTCGTGCCGGTGCAGGCCGTGCCGACGACGGTCGTCCTGGACCGGGAGGGTCACGTCGCCGCGCGCATCCTCGGCCTGGCGGACCCGACGACGCTGCGCACCCTCATCGACGACACCCTCGCCGAGGGCGCATGACCACTGCGGGACTGACCGCCGCGGCGAGCGTCGGCGACGTCTTCCAGTCGACCGTGCTCAGCGGCTCCATGCTGCTCGCGGTGCCGTTCGCGCTGGTCGCGGGGCTGGTGTCCTTCGCGTCGCCGTGCGTCCTGCCGCTGGTCCCCGGGTACCTCGGCTACGTCTCCGGCATGGCCGGGGCGCAGGGCGGTCAGGGTCGGGCCAGGTCCGGCGGCGCGGGCGCCGGCGGCACGGCCACGCTCGCCCGGGTCGGCCGCGGGCGGGTGCTCGCCGGCGTGGGTCTCTTCATCGCCGGGTTCACGGCGGTCTTCGTCGCCTTCGGGGTGCTCGCCGGCTCCCTCGGTGCGCTCGTCAACCAGTGGAGCGACCCGATCACCAGGGTGCTGGGCGTCGTCGTCGTCCTCATGGGCCTGGTCTTCCTGGGGTGGATGCCGTTCGCGCAGCGCGAGCGGCGCCTGCACCTCGCGCCGACGGCGGGGCTGTGGGGCGCGCCGCTGCTCGGCGTCGTCTTCGGCCTGGGCTGGGCGCCGTGCATCGGCCCGACGCTCGTCGCCGTCTACACGCTCGCCCTCGACGAGGCGTCCGCCGGGCGCGGCGCGGTGCTCTCCGTGGCCTACTGTCTCGGCCTCGGCCTGCCGTTCCTGCTCATCGCCCTGGCCCTGGACCGGTCCTCCCGCGTGCTGCGGGTCCTGCGGGAGCGGCGGCGGCTCATCCAGCAGGTCGGCGGCGCCGTGCTCGTGCTCGTCGGCCTGGCGCTGGTCAGCGGCCTGTGGACGGCGTGGACGACCTCCCTGCAGGGCCTCATCGGCGGCTTCGAGACGGTGGTGTGACGTGAGCGGATCCGACCAGCTCGACCACCGCCCGGCGGACCACCTCAGCGCGCCGGAGCCCGAGGCGCCCTCGGCGGCGTCGCTGCCGAGCCTCGGCGTGGTGGGGACTCTGCGGTGGACGTGGCGGCAGCTGACGAGCATGCGGGTCGCCCTCATGCTGCTCATGCTCCTGGCGATCGTCTCGGTCCCCGGTTCCGTGCTGCCGCAGAAGCCCCAGGACCGGCCGGCCGTGGCGCGGTACATCGTCGAGAACCCGACGCTCGGCCCGTGGCTGGACCGGCTGGGCTTCTTCGACGTCTACGCCTCCGTGTGGTTCTCCGCGGTCTACATCCTCCTGTTCGTCTCGCTCGTGGGCTGCATCCTGCCCCGCACGCGCGTGCACCTGAGGGCCGTGCGCGCCCGGCCGCCGCGCACGCCCCGGCGCTTCGACCGGTTCTCCGTCCGGGACGAGATCGTCGTGGGGGCCCCGGCGGAGGACGTCGTCGTCGCCGCGCGGGAGGCCCTGCGCGGACCGGTCCGGGCCGTGCCGCGCTTCCGGGTCGACGACGACGTCGAGGAGAGCGGTGCGCGGACCGTCTCCGCCGAGCGCGGCTACGTCCGCGAGACGGGCAACCTGCTGTTCCACCTGGCGCTCGTCGGCATCCTCGTGTCCGTCGCGACCGGTCAGCTCCTGCACTACCGCGGCCAGGCGCTCGTCATCGAGGGGCGCGGCTTCGCGAACTCGGTGACCGACTACGACACCTTCGAGGCCGGGACCGGGTTCGACCCGCGGTCGCTCGTGCCGTTCACGCTGACGCTGGACCGGTTCACGTCCCAGTTCACGCCGGCCGGCCAGGCGCTGGACTACCTCGCGGAGGTGACGGTCACCGAGCCGGGCGCGGGGACCCGGCAGGCGGACATCCGCGTCAACTCCCCGCTGACGGTCGGCGAGGCGAAGGTCTACCTCCAGGGCAACGGCTTCGCGCCGGAGCTGACGGTGCGGGACACGGCCGGCGAGGTCGCGTTCGCGGGCGCCGTACCGTTCCTGCCGGAGGACCCGGTCTACACCTCCCGCGGCGTCGTCAAGGTGCCGGACGTCTCGACCGGTGAGCAGATCGGTCTGGTCGGATACCTGCTGCCCACGGCCGAGGTCACCGAGAACGGGGCCCGCTCCATCTACCCGCAGCCGCTCGAGCCGCTCCTGGTGCTCACCGTGTGGACGGGGGACCTGGGCCTCGACGACGGCGTGCCGCAGAACGTCTACGAGCTCGACGACACGGAGATGACGAACCTCCTCGACGACGAGGGTCGGGCGGTGACGCTCTTCGTCCGGCCCGGCGAGACGGTGGACCTGCCGGAGGGCCTGGGCACCCTCACGTGGGAGGGCCTGCCGCGGTTCGTCGCGCTGGACCTGCGCCACGACCCGGCCCTGACGTGGATCCTGATCTCCGCCCTGCTGGCCCTGACCGGGCTCTCGGTGTCGCTCTTCGCCCCCCGGCGGCGCCTGTGGCTCCGGATCACCTCAGGTCAGGGACGTACAGTGGTCAGCGCTGCGGCGCTGGCCCGCAGCGACGACGTCGGGCTCCAGGGGGAGCTCGACCGTCTCCTGGGGGCGGTGGGGGAGCGCTGCGGGGTCGTCGGTCCTGAGGACGACGGCGCCGCGGCGGACGACGCGGACGACGACGCCCCGGCGCGTGCCGGGGCCGGCGGAAGGCATGACCTGTGACTCTCGGCGAGCTCAGCCACATCATCGTGTGGGGTGCGACCGCGGCCTACGCCGTCGCGCTCCTGGCGTTCTCCTTCGACCTGGCCGGCCTCGCCGACCGGGCGACCGCGGCGCGGCAGGGGCACGCGCGCGTGGGTGCGGGGGCACGCACCGCCGTGCCGGCCCGCGCGACGGTCGGTGCCGCCGTCGGCGGCGCGCGCTCCTCGACGGCGGCCGGTGCGCCGTCGTCGGCGGTGCCCACGGGTGAGGTCGTCGTGGCGCGGCGGGCCGCGTCGATCGGCATGGCCGTGACGGTCGTCGGGCTGCTCCTGCACGTCGTCGGCGTCGTGACGCGCGGCCTGGCGGCCGGTCGCGTGCCGTGGGCGAACATGTACGAGTTCACGCTCGTCGGCACGCTCGTCACGGTGGTGACGTTCCTGGCCCTGTGCCGGACGCGGGACCTGCGCTTCCTCGGCTCGTTCGTCCTCGGGCTGACAACCATCGCGCTCGGCGTCTCGCTCGTCGGCTTCTACACCCCGGCCGCCGGCGTCGAGCCCGCGCTGCAGAGCCCGTGGCTCGTCATCCACGTCTCGATCGCCACGATCTCGACCGGGCTCTTCACCGTCGCCTTCGCCGCGAGCAGCATCCAGCTGCTCAAGGACTCCCGCGAGGCGCGGCTGCGGGCCGCCGACGACGAGGCGGCTGCCGGTGCGCGGGGCCTGGCCGGGTCGCGCTGGCGCTGGCTGGACGTGCTGCCCTCGTTGCGGGACCTCGAGGCGCTGGCGTTCCGGGTCAACGCGGTCGGCTTCGTCCTGTGGACGTTCACGCTCATCGCCGGCGCCATCTGGGCCGAGGCGGCGTGGGGCCGGTACTGGGGCTGGGACCCCAAGGAGGTCTGGAGCTTCGTCGTGTGGGTCGTCTACGCGGCCTACCTGCACGCCCGCACGACGCGCGGCTGGGCCGGCCGCCGGGCCGCCTGGTTCTCCCTGGTCGGCTACGCCACCGTGATCTTCAACTACACGGCGGTCAACCTCGTCTTCCAGGGCCTGCACAGCTACAGCGGCGTCTGACCCCGCCCGGGCGCGGTGCGGCCGCGCGGCGTGCCGTGCGGTGAGGGTCGGGGTCGGATGGTGACTCCAACCCTCACGGATGCCGCGAGCCGTGCCGCGGGGACCGGCTGAGGGCTTGCGCGGGAGCGTGCGTCAGGTCGTCGGCGAGGCGCCGTCGTCGGTACGGGTGGGCGCGGCCGGGCCGTCGTCGTCGGCCGGCCGGGCCGGCCGGGCGGTGCCGGCCTCCCGGCGCAGGTGCTCGGCGATGGCGTCCTCCTCGGCCTCGTCCTGCGCGACGGCCTGCGCGAGCCGTGACCGCCGCTGCCGGCTCGCCGCTCGCTCGGCCATCCACGCCCCGGCCGCGTCGCGCTGGCGGGCGAACAGGACGTAGGACAGCGCGAAGGCGACGACGGCCGCCACGAGGGGCACGAGCCAGCCCCGGGCGCCCACGAGCAGGAGCAGGCCGAGGGCGGCGCCGAAGAGCGCCAGGCGGATCAGGGAGTAGGTCACGACCGGCACTCAGCAAGCGTACGGCTGACCCGGCTTACCCTGGTCCCATGGGCCGAGTCCTCGTGTACGTCGTACCCGTCGCACTGGCGATCTATGCGCTGTTCGACCTGTGGCGGAGCCGTCCCGAGGAACGCGCGGGCCTCCACCCCGCCCTGTGGGCCGCGATCATCGTGCTGCTGCCCGTGCTGGGGCCGGTCGCCTGGATCTTCACCAGCCTGTACCTCCGGGCCCAGCTGCGCGCCGCCGGGGGCCCGGGCCGCGGCCAGCGCCCCGCGGGCGGTCCGGCGCGGCCCGGTCGGGCGCCGCGGCGGCAGGCTCCCCTCGCGCCCGACGACGACCCGGACTTCCTCTGGCGGCTCGAGCGCGAGCGCCGTCGGCGGGAGGCCGGCGGCGGGGCGCAGGCCCCGGGTGCGTCGGGGCCGACGCCCGCCGCGGGGGGCGGCGCGGTGCCGGACCAGCCCTCGCCGGGTGACGAGCGCCGCGACGACGACGGCTCGAGCGGCCGCGGCAGCGGGCGCGACGCGGGCGCCGGCAAGGACGACGACGGCCGGGGCTGAGTCCTAGATCGCGAGGCCGAGCCCGAGGACGAGCCCGAACGCGAGCTCGAGCAGCCCGGTGCCCGCCAGCACGGGCCGAAGGAGCACGCCGCGGGCGCCCAGCAGGACGGTCATCGCGAGTGCCCCGGCGGGCAGGGCGAGCAGCAGGACCAGCGCCGCCCACGGTGACGCGAACGCGCACACCGCCCCGAGGACGACGGGCAGGACGACCAGGCCGGCGTAGACGCGGCGGGCCCGGAAGTCCCCGAGCCGCACCGCGAGGGTGCGCTTGCCCGCGACGACGTCGGTCGGGATGTCCCGCAGGTTGTTCACCATGAGCAGCGCGCACGCGAGCAGCCCGACCGCGACGGCGCCGACGACGGCCGCCCAGGAGACGCCGTCGGCCTGGGTGTAGGTGGTGCCCAGGGTCGCGACGAGGCCGAAGAACACGAACACCCCGACCTCGCCGAGCCCGCGGTACCCGTAGGGCTTGCGACCGCCCGTGTAGGTCCAGGCGGCCGCGACGGCGGCCGCGCCCACGGCGAGGAGCCACCAGTGGCCGCTCACGGCGACGAGGGCCAGCCCGAGCAGCGCCGCGACGCCGAACGCCGCGAAGGCCGCGGCGCGGACCTGGGACGGGCGCGCGGCGCCGGACGCGGTGAGCCGCATGGGGCCGACGCGGTCGAGGTCGGTGCCGCGGACGCCGTCCGAGTAGTCGTTGGCGTAGTTGACGCCGACCTGGAGCGCGAGGGCGACCCCGGCCGCGAGCAGCGCCCGGGGCACGGAGGCCGAACCCATCTCGGCGGCCGCGCCCGTGCCGACGGCCACGGGGGCCAGGGCGGCGGGCAGCGTGCGCAGCCGCGCGCCCTCGATCCACTCGGCGGTCGTGGCCATGCCGGCTCCTCCGGTGCTCGGGCCGGCGGCTCGTGCCCGCCGGTCGCTGTGGTCGTGCTGGTGTCGCGGTCTACGCGGTGCCGGTCGTCCGCCCGAGCTCCCGCGCGGCCACCCGCGCGACGGCGGCCCGGTCGACCTTCCCCGGCCCGCGCAGCGGCAGGGCGGCGACCGGCACCACGTGCCGGGGGGCGGCGGCCCGTCCCAGGGTACGGGTGACGTGCTCGCGCACGGTCCGCAGGTCCGGCGCTTCGGCCGCGGCAGGGACGACGACGGCCGTCACCGCCTGGCCCCACTCCGCGTCGGGGACCCCGACGACGCACACCTCCGCCACCCCGGGGAGCCCCGCGAGCGCCGCCTCGACCGCCGCCGGCGCGACCTTGGCACCGCCGGTCACGAGGACGTCGTCGCGCCGGCCCAGGACCCGCAGGACGCCGTCGTCGAGGGTTCCCAGGTCCGCCGTCGCGAACCAGCGCCGCCCGTCGGGGTCCACGCGGAACGCGGCCCGGTCGAGGTCCGGTCGGCCGCGGTAGCCGTGGGCGAGCACGGGCCCGGCGAGCTCCACCGCGCCGTCGTCGTCGAGGCGGACCTCGACGCCCGCGAGCGGGACCCCGTCGTAGACGCACCCGCCGCACGTCTCCGTCATGCCGTACGTGGTCACGACGGGCAGCCCGATCCCGCGCGCCCGCTCCAGGAGCGTCGGTGCCGTGGCCGCACCGCCGAGCAGGACCGCGCCGAGCCGGCCGACGACGGCGCGCGCGGTCACCGCCGTGAGGTCGTCCCACGCGGCCACGACGCGGTGCAGCTGCGTCGGCACCAGGGAGGTGTGCACCGGGGCGTCGTCGGGCGCGTCGCGGACCGCCTCCGCCCAGGCGACCGGGTCGAAGCCGCGGTGCAGGTGCGGGACGACGAGCGGGTCGTGCCCCGCGAGCACCGACCGGACGACGACCTGCAGTCCGGCGACGTGCGCGAGGGGCAGCGCCAGGAGCCAGCGGCCGGGCCCGCCGAGGCGCTCGTGCGTGGCCGCCGCGGACGCGCGCAGTGCGGCGGCGCCGAGCAGGACCTCCCGGGGCTCGCCGGTCGAGCCGGACGTCCGGACCACGAGTGCGACGTCGGCGGGGACCGCTCCCACGGGACCGTCGGGTGCTCCCGCCCCTGCCGCCACCGGGGCGAGCGCCGGCCCGTCGGCGAGGGCCTCGCGGACGGCGCGGACCACCGCGGCGACCGTGGCCGGGTCCGTCGGGCCGACGGCGAGGCGCCGCGCCGCGTGGCCGGTCCGGGCGGCGTGGTCGTTCACGGTGTCAGCGTAGGCGGGGTCGTACAGTGACTCCCGGCACGGGCCCCGGCCGCCCTGCAGGGCGCACGGGCCGTGCCGGCACGTCGTCGCGGACCCGGACCGGGGTCCGACCAGAAGGAGTCTCGCGTGACCCGAACCACCCTCCGTCGGTCCTCGACCGTCGGTCTCCGCCCCGCCGTGCCCGGGCCGACGACCACCCGCGGTCGTGCGTGGCGCCGCGGCCTGCGCGCGGTGGCGCTGCTCGGCGTCGCGGGCCTCGCGCTCGCCGCGTGCTCCGGTGGCGAGCCGGTCGCCGAGCCCGAGACGCCGGCGCCGGTGACCGTCAGCCCGAGCATCGAGCCGTCCCGGACCCCGCCCCCCGAGCCCGCCGTGCCGGTCGTGTGGCCGCTCACCGGTGTCCCGACCGCCGAGGTGGCCGCCCGGCCAGCGGTGGCCGTGAAGATCGAGAACACCGCGGTGGCGCGGCCCCAGTCCGGGCTGGAGGCGGCGGACGTCGTCTGGGAGACGATCGTCGAGTTCGAGGTCTCGCGGTTCGTCGCGGTCTACCACTCGCAGGTCCCGGACGAGGTCGGGCCGATCCGGTCCGTGCGACCGATGGACCCGCTCATCACCGCCCCGCTGCGCGGTCTCCTCGCCTACTCCGGCGGTCAGCCGGGCATCCTCGCCGAGGTCCGGGCCAGCGGCGTGCAGTCCATCAGCCACGACGCGGGTGCGCCGGGCATGTACCGCGTGGGCTTCCGCAGCGCGCCGCACAACGTCTACGGCACGATGGCGCGCTGGCTCGAGGTCGCCGACGCCGACCACAGCGCCCCTCCGGCGGAGCAGTTCGCGTTCGCCCTGCGGCCGGAGCTCGCGAGCGCCATCACGGCCGGCACGCCGGCCGGGACGCTGAGCTTCTCGCTGTCCGCGCAGTCGCGGCCGTCGTGGTCCTGGGACGCCGCGAGCGGCACCTGGCTGCGTTCGGAGGGGTCCAGCCCCGCCACCGCCGCCAGCGGCGCGCGCCTCTCGGCGGTGAACGTCGTCGCCATCACGGCGCCGCACCCCAACAGCCCGTACGGGGCGCAGGGCGGGGCCCCGGTGCCGACCTACGCCCTCGTCGGTGAGGGCGAGGCGGTCGTCGCCACCGGTGGGCACACGGTCGCCGCCACGTGGCGCAAGACGGCGCCGGACGCGCCCCTGCAGCTCTTCGCGGCCGACGGCTCGCCGGTCCTGCTCGCCCCCGGCAACACGTGGGTCGAGCTCATCCCCGCGGGCAAGGGCTCGCTGACGGTGAGCTGACCGCCGCCGAGCGGACCGGCGTCACCGGCCGCTCGGCGGACGCCGGCGGGCACGTGGTGGCCGCGCGGGCGCCTCGCGTACGACCTGAGGATGAGACACGCCCGCCGTGGTGCGCCTACCGGGGGAGCGCGCCCGGCGGCAGGACCGGTCCTCAGCCTGATCCGCTGAGGTGGGTCCGCCGCGCAGGATGGTCACCATGACCACGACGCACGCGGACGACCACCTGCAGCGCACCGACCAGGCCGGCGCCGAGCCGGGCTCCCCGGAGCGCCTGCGGACCGTCGTCCCCGTCCTGGTCGCGGTGCTGCTGCTCTTCGGCGTCACCTGGGCGGGGTTCCTCGCGCTCGGTGAGCTGCTGGACCTGGGGGTCTGGCTCGTCGGGTCGGACTGACGACGGGAGCGGGCGGTCGGGGGGCCGCCCCGGGCAGCGCGGATGACGGCGACCGGCGGAGGGCCGGTCGCCGTCGTCGTGCGTGGGGTGCTGGGTCGGCGGTGCGGGGTCGCGGTGCGACGTGTCAGAAGTGGTACGGGAAGCGCGACCAGTCCGGCTCGCGCCGCTCGAGGAACGCGTCCCGGCCCTCGACCGCCTCGTCCGTCATGTAGGCCAGGCGCGTCGCCTCCCCGGCGAAGACCTGCTGGCCCATGAGGCCGTCGTCGGCGAGGTTGAACGCGAACTTCAGCATCCGGACCGCCTGCGGGGACTTCGTGGCGATGGTGCGCGCGTACTCGAGGGCCAGCCCCTCGACGTCGTCGTGCTCCGCGACCTCGTTGACGGCGCCCCAGCGCGCGGCGTCGTCGGCGGAGTACTCCCGGGCCAGGAAGAAGATCTCCCGGGCGCGCTTCTGCCCGACCTGCCGGGCCAGGTACGCGGAGCCGTAGCCGCCGTCGAAGGAGCCCACGTCGGCGTCCGTCTGCTTGAACCGGCCGTGCTGCCGGCAGGCGATCGTCAGATCCGCCACGACGTGCAGCGAGTGCCCGCCGCCCGCGGCCCAGCCGTCGACCACGGCGACGACGACCTTGGGCATCGTCCGGATGAGCCGCTGGACCTCGAGGATGTGCAGGCGGCCGGCGCGCGCCGGGTCGATCGCGTCCGCCGTCTGCGCCGCGACGTCGGAGGTGTAGCGGTAGCCGTCCCGGCCGCGGATGCGCTGGTCGCCGCCGGAGCAGAAGGCCCAGCCGCCGTCCTTGGGGCTCGGCCCGTTGCCGGTGAGCAGGACGGTCCCGACGTCGGGGGTCATCCGGGCGTGGTCGAGCACGCGGTACAGCTCGTCCACCGTGTGGGGGCGGAAGGCGTTGCGCACCTCCGGGCGGTGGAACGCCACGCGCACCACCGGCAGGTCGCGGACGACGGCGCCGCTCGCGTCCCGGTCGACGCCGCGGTGGTAGGTGAGGTCGGTGAGGCCCTCGAACCCCGTCACCTCCCGCCAGTGCTCGGGGCGGAACGTCGCGGAGACCTGCGGGGGAAGGTGGTCGGGCAGTGCGGCCATGCGGGTCAGGGTACGGCCGCGTGGTCCGGCGCCCCGCCGTCGCCGGATCGCGACACGACCGTGACCGGAGCGGTGTTGCCCGCCGCGGGCCGTGCCGGGAGGCTCGGGGCACCGACGAGGAGGTCGCCGTGACCGGAACCCGCCCCCACCAACCCCTGGCCGTCGCCGTCGGGTGCGTCCTCGCGCTCGGCGCAGCGGCGGGATGCGGGGTCGAGGACGACACCGAGGGCGGGTTCGGGCTGCCCGTCCGCACGGCGGCGGGCGAGGTCGACGTGGCGGCCGCCCCGATCACCGGCGTCCTGCGCGTGGAGTCCGACGGGTGCTTCACGTGGGAGCAGGAGCGGCAGGACGGCGTCACGCGTGCGTGGGTGGTGTGGCCGGACGGTGCCGAGCAGGACGGGGACCGGGTGCTGCTCGTGGACGGCACGCCGGTCGGCGACGGGCAGCGCCTGTCCGGGACCGGAGCCGTGGTGGCGGCCGAGGCCTTCGCCGACTGGGCGGATCCCGACAGCTACCTCGGGGCGTTCGGCCGGTTCTGCGAGGCCGGTGAGCGGGGCGTCGTCGTGCTGGACGACGTCGCGCCGTCGTGACGGTCTCTCGCAGGGCGGCGGCTACCGTGGGCGCGTGACCGCGCGCGACCTGTCCGTCCACCGGGTCGCGCTGCGCACCCGCTTCCGCGGGCTCGACGCGCGCGACGGGGTGCTGCTGCACGGCGACGCCGGCTGGGGGGAGTTCTCCCCGTTCTGGGACTACGACGACGCCGAGTCGCGCCCCTGGTGGCGCGCGGCGCTCGAGGCCGCGGACGAGGGGTGGCCGGACCCGGTGCGCGACGCCGTCCCCGTCAACGTGACCGTGCCCGCGGTCGACGCCGACCTCGCCCGCGCGATCGTCCGCCGCTCCGCGGGCTGCCGCACCGCCAAGGTCAAGGTCGCCGAGCCCGGGCAGACGCTGGCGGAGGAGGTCGCCCGCCTCGAGGCCGTGCGGGACGAGCTCGGGCCCGGCGGCCGGGTGCGCATCGACGCCAACGGTGCGTGGGACGTGGACGAGGCCGTGCGGCGGCTGCGCGCGCTCGACCGGGCGGCCGGCGGGCTCGAGTACGTCGAGCAGCCGTGCGCGACGGTCGCGGAGCTCGCCGCGGTGCGCCGCGCGGTCGACGTGCCCGTCGCGGCCGACGAGTCCGTGCGGCGCGCGGAGGACCCGCTGGCCGTCGCCCGCGCCGGGGCGGCCGACGTCGTCGTGCTCAAGGTCCAGCCGCTCGGCGGGGTGCGCGCGTGCCTGCGTCTCGCGGAGGAGGCCGGGCTGCCGGTCGTGGTGTCGTCGGCGCTGGAGACGTCCGTCGGGCTCGCGGCGGGGGTCGCGCTCGCGGCCGCGCTGCCGGAGCTGCCCTACGCGTGCGGGCTCGCGACCGCCCAGCTGCTGCGGGACGACGTCGTCGCCGAGCCCCTCCTGCCCGTCGCCGGGGCGATCGCCGTCCGGCGGGTCGCGCCCGATCCGGACCTCCTCCAGCGGCACGCCGCCGACGCCGACCTCACGCGGCGGTGGCGCGCGCGCGTCGCGGCGGTGGCGGGGGGCGCGCCGGGCGGCACCCCGGGCGACAGGGCGGAGGGCGCCGCGTGAGCCCGTCCACCCGCGCGGCCCGCGTGCTGCTGCAGGCCCTCGCGGCCCGCGGCCTGCGCGAGGTGGTGCTCGCCCCGGGCTCCCGCAGCGCTCCCCTGGCCTACGCGGTCGCCGAGGCGGCCCGCCGCGACGCGGGGCGCGACCCTGCCGCGCCCCGCCTGGACGTCCACGTGCGCATCGACGAGCGCGACGCCGGATTCCTGGCCCTCGGCCTCGCCCGAGGAGCGGCGCTGACCGGGGCGGGCCGGCCCGTGGCCGTCGTCACGACGTCCGGCACCGCGGTCGCCAACCTGCACCCGGCGGTCCTCGAGGCGCACCACGCGGGGCTGCCGCTCCTCCTGCTCACGGCCGACCGGCCGCACGAGCTGCGTGGCACGGGCGCGAACCAGACGACCGAGCAGGTCGGGCTCCTCGAGCCGGTCCGCCTCACGGTGGACGTCCCGGCACCCGACGGGCGGCCCGGCGAGGACCGCGACCTGCGTCACCTCGCCGCGCGCGTCGTCGCGACGGCGCTCGGGCTCCGGACCGACCACCCGGGGCCCGTCCACGTCAACCTCGCCTTCCGCGAGCCCCTCGTCCCTGACGGCGCGCCGTGGCCCGAGCCCTCGACGGCCGGCCTCACGGAGGTGCTGCGGCGGGGTGGGACGCTGCCCGGCGGTGGTGCGGGTGGCGCAGGCCTGCCCGACGGGCCGTGGGGTGCGGACGTCACCAGGGCGCAGCGCGCGACGGCGCCGCTCGTCGCCGACGCGGCCGGGGCCGCCGTCGGCGGAGCGATCGCCGACGTCGTGCCGACCGTCGTCGTCGCGGGCGA
>NZ_CAMPHH010000025.1 GCF_946885855.1 uncultured Actinotalea sp.
GTGCAGGCGGGGGCGGGCGACCTACCCTGGGGAGGACAGCACCTCGATGACGAGGGCCGCGCCCGGGGGTACCGCATGGGTCTGGTGTGGGTCGTGCTGCCGATGGCCGTGTTCTGCGTCCTCGGCGCCCTGCTGCTGCCCGAGGACCCTCCCTCGCGCGCCGTCCGTGCCGGCGCCCGCCGGCTCGGGTCCTGGGTCGGTCGCGGGCTCCACCGCCTCCTGGGACCGGTGGTGCGGTCCTGGCGCGGGCGCCGTCCTCCTCCGCCGCCCGCCCCGCCCGACCCGTTCGAGGTCCTCGCGATCCAGGTGCGGCTCGGCGTGCTCGCCGACCAGCTGCGGGCGCTGGAGAGCGACCCGCAGGTGTTCGCCCGGGCACGTCGGCTCATGGCCGTCCGCGCCGCCTACGACGCGCTGCTGGCCGAGGCGTGCCGGCTCGCGGGCGTGGAGCTCGACGAGGACGGCGGGGCACCGGTCACCGGCGAGCAGCAGGCGGGGATGCGCCGTCAGGACCACGTCGCGGTCGTCTCCGACGACGAGCGCTTCCGTGAGGAGATGGAGCTCGCCTCCCGCGGCTGGTCCTGGTAGCGGGCGGCTGGTCCTGGGAGGGGAGAGCGCCGGCGGCGCGAACCCGCAGCGTCGGCCACGCAGCCGCCGGGCGGCTCAGGCCCGGACGGTCAGCGTGCTGCCCCCGCCGGGGAGCCGACGCACCTCCACCCGCTCGGCGATCGCCTGCTTGAGCGCCTCGACGTGGGACACGACGCCGACGACCCGCCCGCCGTCGCGCAGACGTCCCAGCTCGGCGAGGACGACCTCGAGCGTCTCGGGGTCGAGCGTCCCGAAGCCCTCGTCGACGAAGAGCGTGCCGAGCTCGGTCCCGCCGGCCTCGGCCGTGACGACGTCCGCGAGCCCGAGCGCGAGGCAGAGGGAGACGTAGAACGTCTCGCCGCCGGACAGGGTCCTCGGGTCGCGCTCCCGCCCGATCTCGTGGTCGACGACCTTCATCGCCAGCCCGGTCCGCCGCGCGCGGACGGCCTCCCTCTCCTCCGAGCGCACGAGCTCGAACCGGCCCGCGGACATCGCGGTGAGCCGGCCGTTGGCAGCGGCGACCACGTCCTCGAACCGCCGGGCGAGCACGTAGGTGGCGAGCGTCAGCTGCTTGGCGTTGTCCGAGCCCGCCGCGGCGGCGAGGTTCGCCATCCGCACCACCGGGACGGCCTCGCGGCGGACGTGGTCGGCGGCGTCGACCGCGGTGCGGAGCCGCTCGAGCGCGTCCTCGGCGGCGGCGGCCCGGTCCCGGAGGCGAGCCGCGTGCGCCGTCGCGGCCGTGGCCGCCGCGTCGGCCTCCTGGTGTCGCGCTGCGGCCGCGGCGACGTCGGCCCGGGCGTCCTCGGGCAGGGCGGCCAAGGTGGCCTCGGCGAGCGTGGTGCGGACGCGGTCGAGGTCCCGGGCGTGCTGCTCGACCTCGCGAGCCCACTGCCGGAGCGTCGCCTCCGGTGCGGCCGCGGCCCGGACCTCCCCCACGGAGGTCATCCCGACCCGGTCGAGCGCTGCGGTCAGCTCGTCGTCGCACCGGCGCCGCGCCGTCACGGCGTCCCGGAGCGCGGCTGACGCCGCGAGCCAGGCCTCGACCCGCTCCGCGCGCTCCCGGACCTCACGGACCCGGTCCGCGACGGTCGGGCGGCCGTCGAGCTCGGCCGTGATCGCCGCGGTGTCGGCGTCGAGCCGAGCCTGCAGCGAGCCCAGGGCGGCGCGGTCCCCGGCCAGGCGGGCGGCGAGCTCCCCGGCCCGCTGGTCGAGGGAGAGCGTCTGCTGGTCGTGACGGACGAGCGCCCGGTCGAGCTCGCCGCGACGCCGGACGGCGGCCCGGCCACGGTCGCGGGTGTCCTGGGCCTCCACCAGGGCGGCCTTGGCGGCCTCCTGGTCCATCCCCGCGGCCACGGCCCGCCGCGCCTCGAGCTGCTCACGCAGGGCGGCGAGCCGCGCCGAGGCGTCTGCGACGAGGGCCTCGGCGGCCGTGCGCGCCGACTCGGCCTCCTCGACCTGCTCGGCGCTGACGTGGTCGGGCGCCAGGCCGGCGGGCGCGGGGTGCTCCGTCCCGCCGCAGACGGCGCAGGGCGTGCCCGGGACCAGTCCCACGGCGAGCTCGCCGGCGATCCCCGTCAACCGCGCCGACCGGGTCGCCGCCTCGCGGGCCACGGCCTCCGCAGCCTCCTGGGCGAGGCGGGCGAGCCGTGCCGTGGCCCGCTCGACGTCGAGTCCGCGCGCCGCGACGTCGTCGGCCGCGGCGAGGCGTCCCTCCGCGGTGGCGACGGTCTGCTCCGCGACCGCCAGCCCCTCCGTCGCGGTCCGCACCGCGTCGAGCTCCGCGACGAGCTCCTCGCGGCGGGCCGGACGCTCGGCCTGACGGGACCGCAGCGCGTCGAGCTCGACCTCCAGCTCCTGCAGGTCCCGCGCGGCCGCCGCCGCCTCGGTACGGCGCCGCGGCAGCCCGGCCTCGAGCTCCACGACGCGCCCGAGGACCGCGAGCGTGCCCGTGCAGGCGTCGCGCGCCGCGACCAGGCGGGTCACGGCGGCACCGTCGGGCTCCTGCCCGGGCAGCACGTCGTCGCCGGGGCGCGCGGCCGATGCGTCGTCGCGCAGGTCCGCCGGGGCGGCGGTGCGCGCGTCCTCCTCGAGGCCCTGGGCCCGTCGCAGGGCCTCCTCGGCCTGGGTGAGCGCGTCGACGTAGGGGACGACCGTCGTCGCGCGCCTCGCCGCCTCGCACCGCTGCGCGAGGCGGGCGACCTCCTCGGCGCTGCCCAGGAGGGTGGCCTGCTCGGTGCGCAGCGCCGCACGCCGGTCGAGCGCCCCGGCCAGCACCCGCTCCGCGTCGAGGGTCCCTCGCGCGTGGGCGCACCGCTGACGCGCCTCCTCTGCGCACGCGTCGGCCTCCGCGGACGCCGTGGCCAGCCGGTCGACGTGCTCGCCGGCGCGCCGCTCGACCTCCGGCCGCTCGTCACCGCCGAGGCTGTCGCCCGCGAGCGCGGTCAGGTCCGCCGCGTCCTCCTCCGCCAGCGCCGCCGACCCGCAGAACGCGGCCGCGGCCTGCCGGACGGCACCGAGCGCCTCCTCGACCTCGCGGTTCACCTCGGCGCGCATCCGCTCGAGCCGCACCTGCACCTGCTCGTACACCACGGTGCCGAACACCTTCTGCAGGAGCCCGCGGCGATCCTCGGGCTTGGCGCGCAGGAAGCCGGCGAACTCCCCCTGCGGCAGGACGACGGTCTGGACGAACTGCTCCCGGTCCAGCCCGATGATCCGCTGGAGCTCGAGCCCCGCCTCGTCGAGGCGGGAGGACAGCAGGTCCCCGGCGTCGGGTGCGTCCGCCGAGCCGAGCCGCCACAGCCGGACGCTCGCCTGCTGCGTCGTGGTGCCGCTGCCGCGCTGCTTCGGCCGCTGGTACGCCGGGGTGCGGCGGACGCGGTACACGCCCGAGGACGTCTCGAGCACGAGGTCGACGAAGGACTCGACCTCGGGACCGGCATGCCCCGAGCGGAGCCGGTCCTCGCTCGCCTCGCGCGAGGCGACCTTGCCGTAGAGGGCGAAGACGATCATGTCGATCAGGGTCGACTTGCCCGCGCCGGTCGGGCCCTCGAGCAGGAAGATCCCGCTCGCGCCGAGCTCGGCGAGGTCGACGGTGTGACGGCCCGGGAAGGGGCCGACTGCTTGAAAGGTGAGCCGGTGCAGGTGCATCAGGCGCTCCGCTCCGCGGCGAGGACGTCCTCGTAGGCGCGCCGCAGGACGGCGAGCTCCACGGTCGTCGGGGGCGCCCCCGTCACGTGCTCCACGAACTCCCCGGCCACCTGCAGCGGGTCGCTCGCGCTCGTCACGACGCGGGCCGGCGAGCGCTCCGCGGTCACCCCGGGCCGGTGCTCGACGACCAGGGCGTGCGGGAACCGCGTCCGGACCCGGGCGTGCAGGTCCGCCGGCCGCACCGCGTCCGTGACGACCACGCGGAGCCAGTCCTCCCGGTGCGGCTCCCCGGCGGCGCCCAGCAGGTCCTCGAGCGCCCCGGTGACCTCGGCGATCCGGCGGGGCACGGGTGCGGGTACGAGCTCGGTCCGCCGGACGCCGTCCGGTCCCAGGTCGACCAGCACGGTGGCCTTGCGCTGGCGCACCTCGGAGAAGGAGTACGCCAGCGGCGACCCCGAGTACTGCAGGACCGGGTCGACGCTCGCCCCGCCGTCCGCCGCCGACCCCGGGGGCGGCGCGCCGTCGTCCCCGTCCTCACGGGAGGCGCGCGGGGACGCCAGGCGCTGCGGGCCGTGCAGGTGCCCCAGCGCCACGTAGTCGATGCCCGCGAAGACGCCCGCCGGGACCGAGTCGACACCGCCCACGCGGATGTCCCGCTCGGACTCCGACGCCTCGCCGCCCACGACGAAGGCGTGCGCCATGACCACGCTCCGCGGCCGAGCGGCCCCGGCGACCGACCGGGCGAGCAGGTCCGCTCGCACCCGGCGCAGGGCGGCCGCCATGACCGCCTCGTGGGAACGGGGCAGGGGCTCGCCGTCGGGGACCGTCGGGTCACCCGCTGCCAGGGCGTGCCGCGTCGCGTCCGGGTCGAGGTAGGGCAGGGCGTGGACGAGCACGGGGCCGTGCCCGTCGGCGAGCTCCACCGGGGTGCCGACGTCGGCCACCCGGGCGCGGACGTGCACCCCGCCGCGCAGCAGGTCGGCGCCGAAGCCGAGCCGGACGGCCGAGTCGTGATTGCCGGGGGTGAGCACGACCGTCGTCGTCGCCGAGAGCCGCGCGAGCGCGTCCGACAGGAGTGCGACGGCCTCCACCGGGGGTACGGCCCGGTCGTACACGTCGCCGGAGACGACCACCGCGTCCGCCCGCTCCGCGGCGGCCAGCTCGGCGAGGTGGTCGAGGTACGCGGCCTGGTGCTCGAGCAGGTCCACCCCGTGCAGGGTGCGACCGAGGTGCCAGTCGCTCGTGTGCAGGATCCGCATGGCCGCGACCCTAGGCGAGGGCACCGACACGGCCGTGCCGCAGCGCCGTGGTGCGGGGTGTGGTGCGGCGTCTGGTGCGCGCCGAGGTGCGGCGCCGTGGTGCGGCGCCGGCGCTGCGGCGCCGCCTCGTCCCGTCGGCCACCGGCGCCGCCGGATGTCCGTTTCACCCGATCTGAGCCGTACGGGTGATGTGCCCCAGGTTTTCCCAAGGCCCCCTCCCCACGATGCCAGGGACTGACGTCCTACCCGTCCGTTCGCGGGCGGTCCGGACACCACCGCAGGTCCCTAACGGAGGTCACCCCTCATGTCCCGGTCAGCACCCCCTCCCGAGCGACGACGGCGTCGCCGGGCCACTCAGGCAGTGAGCACCACCGTCAGCGCCGCGATGGTGCTGACCAGCCTCGTCGGACTCGTCGGCACGGCCAACGCGGTCACCGACCCCGACCCCGAGTTCCACCTCACCCCGCACGACCTCGACTTCATCCTCGAGCAGATCACCATCGCCGAGAACCACGCCGCGGGCGGCCAGCTCCTCTGCGCGAACCGCTTCGACCTCTCCGGCACCTGCGTCCCCGACGCGGACCTGCCGTGGGGCCTGCGGACCGTGGACGGCTCGTACAACAACCTGTACGAGGACCAGGACCACTTCGGCGCCGGCGGCGTCCTGTTCCCCCGCCTCGCCCCCTCGGCGCAGAGGCCGGCCGGGTCCATCCCGACGGGGGCGCCCGGGTGGATGGGTGCCGACGGCCTGGCGGGCACCGCCGACGACAACCCGGCGACGACGTACGTCCTCGACACGGATGCCGAGGGCGCGGACGTCCCGAGCGCGCCGAACAGCTGGGTCTACGACCCCGAGCCGCGCATCATCAGCAACCTCATCGCCGACCAGACGACCGACAACCCCGCCGCCGTCGCCGCCGCGCAGCGTGTCGAGGGCTCGATCATCAACGACCCCGTCCCGGCGGACCCGGGCCAGCTGCAGTTCACGCGGAGCGAGGAGACCGCCGCGGCGCTCGCCTACGACGAGGGCTGGATCAGCCTCAGCCACCCCGCGCGGTCCGGCGGGAGCATGCTCTACACCGGCACGCCCAACGCCGGCGTGACCGCGACCTTCACCGGCTCGACCGTCCGCTGGATCGGCAGCCGGGGCCCGAGCCGCGGCGTGGCCGAGGTCTACCTCGACGGCGTCCTGCAGGGCGAGGTCGACCTCTACCAGCCGTCGTGGGCGTACCAGCAGACCCTGTTCGAGGCCGCCGACCTCGGCGCCGGCACCCACACGCTGCGCATCGTCAACACCGGGCGCAAGGCCGCGGCGTCCGCCGAGGCCCGCACCGAGGTCGACGCGATCGACATCGGCACCGTGGTGGGCGCGACGCCCGCCCAGGCCGGCGAGATCTTCATCCCGAACGTGGCCCCGGACGAGGGCCTGTCCGCCCCGTTCAACTCGTGGTTCACCCTCTTCGGCCAGTTCTTCGACCACGGCCTGGACCTCGTCTCCAAGGGCGGCAACGGCACCGTGGTCGTGCCGCTGCAGCCGGACGACCCGCTGTACGTCCCGGGCGCACGGACGAACTTCCTCACCGTGACGCGGGCGACCCAGAGCGTCGGTCCCGACGGCAAGGTGCAGCACACCAACCGCACGACACCGTTCGTCGACCAGAACCAGACGTACACGTCCCACGCGTCGCACCAGTTCTTCCTCCGCGAGTACGAGGTGGACCCGGCGCTCGGCCTGATCCCCACCGGCAAGCTGCTCAACGGCGACGACTTCGACGGCGACGGCGTCCGTGACGGCCTGGCGACCTGGGCGGACATCAAGGAGCAGGCCGAGGACGTCCTGGGCATCGCCCTCGACGACATGGACGTCCACGACGTCCCGCTCGTCGCGACGGACCCGTACGGCCGGTTCATCCCCGGTCCGAACGGCTACCCGCAGATCATCACGCTCATCGACCCGGCCGGCGCGGACGTCCCGGAGAACCGTCAGCTGGTCGAGGCCGACCCGGCCGCCCCGGTCGACGGCAGCCTCGCGCTCGAGTCGGGCCACGCCTTCCTCGACGACATCGCGCACAGCGCTGCGCCCAACGCCACCGGGACGCACGACGCCGACCTGCTCGCGGCGCACTACATCACCGGTGACGGGCGCGGGAACGAGAACATCGGTCTCACGGCCGTGCACCACGTGTTCCACGCCGAGCACAACCGGCTGGTCGACCACGTCCGTGACGTGCTCACCGAGAGCGGGCGCCTCACCCAGTGGTCCGACACGAGCGGCCCGTGGGACCTCAACGAGCGCCTCTTCCAGGCGGCACGGTTCGCGACCGAGATGCAGTACCAGCACCTCGCGTTCGAGGAGTTCGGGCGGTTCGTCCAGCCGAACATCGACAACCAGCCCGTCAACGAGACGGCCTACCACCCGGACATCAACCCGGCGATCTCGGCGGAGTTCGCGCACGTCGTCTACCGCTTCGGCCACTCCATGCTCACCGACACGGTGGACCGCGAGGGCTGGGGGACGGACGACCTCGCGCTCTTCGACGCCTTCCTCGCCCCGCACAAGTTCGCCTCGGACGCCGCGGGCAACCCGATCCACCCCGACCGTGGAGCCGGCGCCGTCATCCAGGGCATGGTCAACCAGACCGGCAACGCGATCGACGAGTTCGTCGTGCCGGTGCTGCGCAACCAGCTCCTCGGGCTCCCGCTCGACCTGGCGACGATCAACATGGTCCGCGCCCGGGAGACCGGCATGCCGACGCTCCAGGAGGCCCGGCAGGCCTTCTGGGAGGAGACGGCCGACGGCGCGCTCAAGCCGTACGAGAACTGGGACGACTTCCGGCTGGCCCTGCGTCACCGCGAGTCGATCGTCAACTTCGTCGCGGCGTACGGCATCCACCCGACCCTCGACGCCGCGACCACGGTCGCCGCGAAGCGGGCGGCCGCCGAGGTGCTCGTCGCGGACCCGGCCTTCATGCGGCTCCCGGCCGCGGAGTCCGGCCTCGACGACGTCGACTTCTGGATGGGCGGCCTGGCGGAGAGCGGCATGGTCTTCGGCGGCCTGCTCGGCAACACCTTCAACTACGTCTTCGAGACGCAGCTGGAGGCGCTCCAGAACGCGGACCGGTTCTACTACCTCACGCGCACGCAGGGACTCAACCTCCTGGCGCAGCTGGAGAACAACTCGTTCTCCGAGCTGATCATGCGCAACACCGAGAGCGACATCCTCCCGGCGAACATGTTCGCGAGCCCGGACCTCACGATCGACCTGGACAACCTCCCCGACCCGCGTCCGGAGGGCCTGCTCGAGCTCGGACCGAACGACTGGCGCTACGACGGGCCGGAGCACGTGGTGCTCCACGGCACGGAGCTGGGCGAGCGGATCCGTGGCGGCCTCGGCGACGACTCCGTCTGGGGTCACGGCGGGGACGACCAGCTCGAGGGCGACGTCGGCAACGACACGATCCAGGGCGGGAGCGGGAACGACCGCATCACCGACCTCTTCGGTGACGACACCATCCACGGCGGTCCCGGGAACGACGTGGTCAACGCCGGCTCCGGCTTCGACCTGATGTTCGGCAACAGCGGCAACGACTACCTCTACCACGGCAACGAGCCCACGACGTCCTTCGCGGGCGCCGACGTGGACTTCGTCCGCGGTGGGAACGCCAACGACATCCTCACGGGCAACGAGGACGACGACTGGCTCGAGGGCGCCAACGGCCACGACCTGGTCCAGGGCGACAACGCGCTCACCTTCCAGAACGACCCGGTGGGTGGCGCCGACGTCCTCTGGGGCGGCAGTGGGAACGACGACCACGACGCCGAGGGCGGTGACGACATCATGCTGAACAACGCCATCGACCGTCACGCCGGCATGCTCGGCTTCGACTGGGTCACGCACAAGCACGACCCGTTCCCCGGTGACTCGGACCTGGACGTCTCGATCTTCCAGGCGCCGGACGTCACCCTCATGCGGGCACGGTTCATGAACGTCGAGGGCCTGTCCGGCTGGAACAAGAACGACGTCCTGCGCGGTCGTGACGACGCGGGCGACCAGTTCTTCGAGGCCGCGAGCGGGCACGAGCTCACGCTCGGCACGCTGGACCGCATCGCGGGCCTGCGGACCCTCCTCGGCGGCACGGAGACGCCGGGCACCGTCCCGCTCTACGCCGCGCCGTTCATGGTCACCGACCGCGCGAACGACATCATCATCGGTGGTGCCGGGAGCGACATCCTCGAGGGCCGCGCCGGCGACGACTTCCTCGACGGCGACGCCTGGCTCGACGTGTACCTCGTCGGCCCGGGCGGGGAGCGGCAGGAGTCCATGCAGGGCTTCCAGACGCGCCTCTTCAACGGCACCCTCACCCCGGACCAGATCTCGATCGTCCGGGAGATCGTCACGGCGCCCGACCAGGGGGCTGTCATCGACACGGCCGTCTACGCGGACGTCCGTGCCAACCACGCCATCACCGACATGGGTGGCGGCCTGTGGCGCGTCGCGCACATCGAGGAGGACGCGGGCGGCCTGTCGTCCGGCGTCGACATCCTCCGCAACGTCGAGCGGCTCGTCTTCTCGGACGAGGTCATCGAGCTGGTGGACCTCGAGAACGGCGCGGCGTTCGGCACGATCGGCTTCAGCACCATGCAGCCGGTCGAGGACCAGGAGATCACGGCGCTCGTGCAGTTCGACGACCCGCAGGGCGTCGTCGCCGACTCGATCACGTGGACCTGGCAGTGGCAGGACGACGAGGGCGAGTACACGACCTCGGCGTCCGGCAGCGGCGCGACGTTCGTCCCGGGTGACACCGAGGCGGGCTGGCCGCTGCGGGTCGTCGCGACGTTCCTCGACGGCCAGGGCACCCTGGAGACGATCACGTCCCAGACCACCCTCCCCGTCCAGAACGTCAACGACCCGGCCACCGGGCTCGCGGTCAGCGACACGGAGCCCGTCGTGGGCGACGTCGTCATGGCCGTCGGGCTCACGGACGGTGACGGTCTGACCAACGACGACGGCGACCCGACGGTCACCATCGGCTACCAGTGGCAGACCGTGCGGGACGGTGTCGTCGCGAACATCGCCGACGCCACGAACGCGTCCCTCACGGTCACCGAGGCGATGGTCGGCGCCCAGCTGCAGGTGCGGGCGCGGTTCACCGACAACCTCGGCGGCGACGAGGACCTGACCTCGGCGCCGACGGCCGCGGTGACCCCGCCGGCCGTGCCGGGCGCAGAGCTCGTCAGCGAGGCGACGGTGGCGCTGTCCGCGGTCGCCGAGGGCGAGCCCGCCACCGCCACGGTGGTGCTGCGCAACCCGGGGACGGCACCGCTGAGCGTCGGCTTCGTGTACGTCGACGCCGACGCCGTGCCGCTGGTGATCACCGACGACTCGTGCGTGGCGCGGGACGGCGGCCCGACCGGTGTCGCACCGGGCGGCGAGTGCACGATCACGGTGGAGTTCGCACCCACGACGACCGGCACGTGGACCGTGCCGGTGGTCATCGAGCACGACGCGGGTGACCCGCTGGTCGCCACGTTCGAGCTCACCGCCACGGCACCTGCCGTCGTCGACCCGGGGACCGACCCGGAGCCCGCCGTCGCGCCCGCGCTCGTGACCATGACCCCGCAGCGGATGGCGGCGTCGATGGAGGTCACGGCCGGTGCGGCGCAGTGCGTCCAGATCGCCGGCGTCGACGGCGTCCCGGCAGGCGCGACCGGTGTGACGGTGAACGTCACCACGGTCTCGCCGACCGGACCCGGCTACGTGGTCGTGTACCCGGACACGTCCGGCGACGGCAGCACCGCACCGCCGAACGCCTCCTCGGTGAACTTCGAGGCGGGCAAGGACGTGGCGAACGCCGGGTTCGTGGCCCTGCCCGAGAACGGCCGGCTGTGCTACACCACGGCCGGCGCGTCCTCGGTCGGCGTCCTCATCGACGTCACCGGCTACACCCTGCCGGGCTCCGGCATCGAGATGCGCTCCCCGGAGCGGGTCCTCGACACCCGGCCCGGCAGCAAGGTCGGGGACATCGCGGGGCCGGTGACGCCGGGCAGGACGTACACGGTGCCCGTCCGGGGTGTCGCCGGCGTCCCGGCGGACGCCGAGTCCGTGCTCCTCAACGTCACGGTGACCGGTGTCGACGCACCGGGCAACCTCCGGGTCTTCCCCGGTGGCTCCGAGGTGCCCGGCACCTCGACCGTGAACTACGCGCCGGGCATGGACAAGGCCAACGCGACCATGGTCGCGCTCTCCGGTGAGGGCACGGTGTCCTTCTGGTCCGACAGCTCCGACGAGGTGCACGTGGTCCTCGACGTGGTCGGTTGGACGACGCCGGGCAGCTCCTACCGTGGTCTCGCACCGGAGCGGCTGGTCGACAGCCGCGACGGCACCGGGATCGCCGAGGGTCGCCTCCAGGGCCGTCAGCCCTACACCGTGCAGGTCGGTGGCCTGCACGGGGTCCCCGCGGGCGCGAGCGCCGTGGTCGTCAACGTCACGGCCATCGGTCCGACCGCCGAGGGCAACCTCCGGGTGTACCCCGACGCCGACGGCAGCGGTAGCTCCACGCCGCCGAACGCGTCGACGGTGAACTACATCCCGGGTCGGGACATCGCGAACCTCGCGATCGTCGACCTGCCGGAGAACGGGCGGATCACGATGTGGTCCGACACCGCCGGCACCGTCGACCTCGCGGTGGACGTGGTGGGCTACATCACCTCGGCGGCCACCGCCGCGGAGGGTGCGCTCCCGGTGGGGAGGGCAGCCGTCCGGTGAGGTGACACCAGGACACCCTGGGTGACGGGGTGAACGAGAGGGGCCCGGGCGACCACCGCCCGGGCCCCTCTTCCGTGCGCGGAGGTACCCGGGCCACGGCCGTGGCGCATCCGCGGGCCACGGGTGCCGGCCGGCCCGGGACGCCGGCCGGGACGTCCGGCCCTGGGACGCCGCGTCAGTGCTGCGGGATCGTCGCCCTGACCCGCGTCCCCGCACCGCGCGCGGAGACGACCTCGACGACGCCGCCGACCTCGGCGATGACGTCGCGGACCAGGGTCAGGCCGAGGTGACCGTCGGCCGCCGGGCCGGACAGGTCGAAGCCGGCGCCGTCGTCGACGACCGTGACCGCCACGCCGTCGGCGGTCTGCTCCAGCGAGATCTCCACGGAGCCCGCCTCCGCGTGCTTGAGCACGTTGGTGACCGCCTCCCGCGCGACGCGGTAGAGGAGCGTCGCCGTCGTCGGGTCGAGGTCCGGCTCGTCCGGCACGGTCACGCGGGCGACCACGTCGCTCGCCCGCAGCCGCTCCGCCAGACCCTCGAGGGCCGCGAGCAGACCCACGCTGTCGAGGTCCGCCGGGTACACCTCCGCCATGAGCCCGCGCAGCCGCACCACGCTGCGGCGCACCGAGCCGCCGGCCCGTTCGAGGCTCGGTCGGGTGTCGTCGTCGGCGCGCCGGGTGACCGACTCCAGCACGTAGCTCGTGCCCGCGAGCTCCTGGACCACGTCGTCGTGCAGGTCCCGCGCGATGCGGCGGCGCTCGAGGTCCGACGCCGCCGCGGCCTGCCGCAGCAGGCGTCGACGGCCGGACTGCAGGCTCTGGATCCGCCGGGCGAGCCGCACCGCGGGCGGCAGCTGCGCGAGCTGGAGCACGAGGAGCGTGACGAGCCCCACCGGCAGCAGCGACAGGAGCATGTGCGTCTGCCGGTCGTGCACGACCGACGACGGGTAGAACACCTCGAGGATCAGCTCGTCACCTGCCGGCGAGACGAAGGGGACGTCGATCTCGACGAACCGGCCGTGACGGGGCTCGTAGCCGAAGCGGGGCGCGCCGTGGTCCTCGAACGTCGCCATCGGGAGGCCACGCTCGCGCACGTCCGTGTTCCAGTCGTGCTCCGGGTACTCGCCGCCGATCAGGAAGGGCTCCGTCGACCACACGACGACGCCGTCCGGCGACCAGATGTTCAGGCGGTCGATGCGCTCGGGCGCCAGCCGGTCCCCCACGCGTGCCTCCATCGCCGCGACGGCCTCGGGCTCGCCCGCGAGGAGGCCGTCGTCCACGCCGTGGGCGACGATGCCCCGCGCGATGAGCGCGGTCGAGCGCTCGAGGTCCTCCAGCGTGTAGTCGAGCGCGAGCTGACGCATGATCAGCGCGGACGGCGCCGCGACGACGGCCAGGGTCACCAGCCCCGCCACGAGGAACTGCCGCACCGCACCGCGGACCTGGGCCTGCTCGCGCTCGTGCTCACTGGCCGGGTGGTGCCGCCACGAGCGCTCCGGCAGGAGCAGCTCGGCCGAGGGGACCGCGGGCGCCGGGTCCGCCGGGCCGAGCCGCACGCCGGCCACGGTGTCAGCCCAGCCCGTCGGGCCGCAGGAGCCCGAGCCGCCAGGCGGTGACGACGGCCTGGAGCTGGGAGTGCGCCCCGAGCTTGGACAGCAGCGACTTCACGTACCCGCGGCAGGTCTGCTCCGTGATGCCCAGCTCGCGCGCGATCGTCCGGACGTCCAGCCCCTCGCCCATGAGCTGCAGGACGTCGGTCTCGCGGGGGGTCAGGATGTCCAGCACGGGGCGGTCGGCCACCGCGACACCCGGCAGCCCCCACTCCGGCTCGGCCGCGCCGTCCAGGAGCGACCGGGGAACGAGGAAGTCGACCGCCCCGTCCCGCACCGCCCGGAGCGTGTCGAGCATCGTGTCGAGCGCGCCGTCCTTGGGCACGAAGGCGGCGGCGCCCGCATCCGCGGCCTGCTGCACGAACGCGACGTCGGTGTGCGCCGTGAGGACGACGACGCGCGCCCGGTGCCCGGCCTCGACGATGCGGCGGGTGGCCGTGATCCCGTCGCCCGAGGGCATCTGGACGTCCATGAGCACGAGGTCGGGCCGGAGCCGTTCCACGAGGGCGACGGCCTCGTCCCCCGAGCCCCCCAGGCCGACGCACGTCAGGTCGTCCTCGCGGTCCAGGGCGTCGGCGAGCAGCTCGGCGAAGGTGCGGTGGTCGTCGACGACGACGACGCGCGTCGCCGCTCCTGCCGGCTGCACCGTGGTCGACTGCACCGTCTCCTCACCCGTCGCGGTCAGGGCGGGCCGCGACCAGGGCTCCAGGTCGGAGCGACGGGGGCACGCCGGTGATCAGTCTGTCCGCATCCGCCCCTTGATCGACAGGTTCGGGGCGCGCAGTCACCCGGCGGTTCACCCGTCCGGCAGAGGCCGCGAGCAGGTCGTGCCGCCGGCTCGCACACGCAGCGGCGCGGGGTCCGACGCCCGCAGCCCCGGCTCCCGACGTCAGCCGACGCCGGCGAGCCGCGTCGCGCGCGACCGGGCCACGACCTCCCGTGGTGCCGTGCGCCGGCGCGTGGCCACGGCGGCGGGTGCCGCGACGAGGTCGCCGAGGACGCGGCGCGCGTGCGCGGTCGCGTCGCCACCCGACCACGGCCCGCGGCCCGAGGCGACCCGGCCCGGCCAGACCGGTTCGCCCGCGGCGACCGAGCGCAGGTGCAGGAGCGCCGAGACGAGGTCGCCCAGCTCGTCGTCGCCCTCGGACGTCCGGGCGAGGAGGGACACGAACGCGTCCTGCAGACGCCGACCCGGGGTGCAGCCCAGCTCGGCGGCGAGGATCTCCCGGCACATGTCGTAGGCGCGCAGCGCATCGGCCTGGAGACCGGCCGCGTCGAGGGCGGCGACCTTCACCGCCCAGGCGCGCTCGCGGTGCGGGTCCAGTCCGAGGGCCTCATCGGCCATCTCCACCGCGGCGAGGGGGTCGCCCGCGTCGATCGTCGCCTCCGCGGCCACCACGAGGACGTCGACGCGGCGCCGCGCGTGCACGCGGCGGGCCTCCTCGGCCCACTCGGCGTCGCACTCGTCCGCGAGCAGCGGCTCCTGCGCCATGGCCACGGCGCGCCGCAGCAGCGCGCAGCGGTCGGCCGCGCTGCGCCCTTCCTCCTGCGAGCGCGACACGAGGCCCTCGAAGCTCGCCAGGTCGACGTCGACGACGTCCCGGCACAGCGCGTAGCCCGCCGTCGTCGTGCGGACCACCGCGGGGCCGGGCACGCCGAGTGCGCCGACCCGCTGCCGCAGCACGCTCACGTAGCTCTCGAGCGTCGCCAGGTTCTCGCCCGGCGCGCGGCCGGGCCAGAGCAGGTCCGCCAGCCGGGCCTTGGACACCGGGCTGCCGTGGTGCAGTGCGAGGATCTCCAGGACCTGCCGGGGCTTGACCCCCCCGAGCGCCCGGGCGTCCAGCTCCGTCTCGCCGTCGCTCACCCGCAGCGTCCCGAGCAGACGGATCCTGACGCGAGCCGCGCGGCGGTCCTGCCTGACGCGGGCTGCTGCCTTCGTGTCCATCGACCCCCCAACCCTTCCGACCGGGCTGACCTCCGGTCCGCGACCACCGTCCCGTGTCCGTTTTGGCCGGAACAGCCCCATACAGGGGGGCCCGGCGGTGCAGCAGGGTGAACCGGTCGGGTGCGAGGATCGGCGGGTGGACGACGGCGGGGGACGTCAGGCGAGGCGTCAGGGCGACCGCCGGACTCCCGGCGGGTCGGGAGGGCGAGGCGCCCCGCCGTCTCATGCCGACCCGCCGTCGGCCGATCGGGGAGGCGCGCGCCCACGGGCGCCGCGACCCGAGCGGCCGGGGCGACGCGTCCGGCCGGGCAGGTTGACGACGCACGAGGAGGGCGCGGTGTGACCGAGGCGCCCGTGACGCAGGAGGTCCGATGACATCCGAGAACGACCAGCGGCTACGGCTGGTGAGGGCGAACGGCGACGGCGGGACGACCGCCGACGGCCCCGGCACCACGGGGGGTGCGGGCGGCGCCGTCGTCGACGGCCCCTTCGCCGGGTTGCGGACCGCGTTCCACGACCTCGACGAGTACGTCGCCCTGCCGCGGATGTCCGGCCTGGTCCTCTCCCCCGACGGCTCGCGCCTGGTCACCCAGGTCGCGACCCTCAACCACGACAAGACGAAGGTCCACACCGCGCTGTGGGAGGTCTACCCGACGCGCGCGCGGCCGGCCCGCCGGCTCACCCGCAGCGCCCAGGGCGAGTCCGGCGCGGCGTTCACGCCCGACGGCGACCTGCTGTTCACCTCCTCGCGCCCGGACGCCGACGCGACGGCGGACTCGGAGAAGCCGCTCGACAAGCCGGCGCTGTGGGTCCTGCCCGCCGGCGGCGGCGAGGCGCGCATCGTGGCGACCCGGCCCGGCGGCGTCAGCGGCGTGAAGACCGCGCGCTCCTCCTACGCCGTCGTCTTCGCCACGCAGATGCTGCCGAGCGCGAAGGACGGCGCCGACGACGAGCGCCTGCGCGGCCTGCGCAAGGACAGCAAGGTCAGCGCGATCCTGCACGACGGTTACCCCGTGCGGTACTGGGACCACGACCTCGGCCCGGAGGCGCCGCACCTGCTGGGCTGGCACTTCAGCGCCGGCGACGACGTCGCGCGGTCCGTCGAGGTCGCGAGCCGCAGCACCGAGCACCTCAAGGTCTCCGACCTCACACCGACGCCGGGCGGGGCCCTGCGCGAGGCGGAGTACGACTTCAGCCCGGACGGCACGTTCGTCGTGTCGACGTGGCTCGTGCCTGGCGCCCGGGGCGTGCAGCGCAGCGTCCTCGTCCGGCTCGACCTCGACACCGCCGAGCGCACCGTCCTCGTCGACGACCCCGACGCCGACCTCGGCCGCCCGGTCATCTCCCCCGACGGGACAGCGGTCGCCTACGTCCGCGAGTCGATCTCGACCCCGGACGAGGCGCCGCGCGTCACGCTGCACCTGCTGCCGCTCGAGGGCGAGGGCCGCGAGCCGGGCCGCCCGCGGCAGCTCGTCGCCGACTGGGACCGCTGGACGACCGGCCACCAGTGGCTGCCCGACGGCTCGGGCCTCGTCGTCACCGCCGACCAGGACGGCCGGGCGCCGATCTTCACGGTCGACCTGGCGACCGACACGGTCGAGCAGCTCACGCACGACGACTCCGCGTACTCGGACCTGCAGGTCGCCCCGGACACGAGCGTGGTCTACGCGCTGCGCTCGTCCTACCTCGCGCCGGCGCACCCGGTCCGGGTCCACCTCGTGGCCGACGAGCACCGCGAGCGCGGCACCGTCACCGTGCTGCGCGCGCCGGCGCCGCCGCCCACCCTGCCCGGCACCCTGACCGAGGTCCGGACCACGGCGGAGGACGGCAGCGAGGTGCGCGGCTGGCTCGCACTGCCCGACGGCGCCTCCGCGGAGACCCCCGCGCCGTTCCTGCTGTGGATCCACGGCGGGCCGCTCGGGTCGTGGAACGCCTGGTCGTGGCGGTGGAACCCGTGGCTCCTCGTGGCCCAGGGATACGCGGTGCTCCTGCCCGACCCGGCGCTGTCCACCGGCTACGGCCAGGAGTTCATCCAGCGCGGCTGGGGCCGCTGGGGCGCGGCGCCGTACACGGACCTCATGGCGATCACCGACGCCACGCTCGCGCGCGAGGACGTGGACGAGACCCGGACGGCCGCGATGGGCGGGTCCTTCGGCGGGTACATGGCCAACTGGGTCGCCGGGCAGACGGACCGCTTCCGCGCGATCGTCACCCACGCGAGCCTGTGGGCGCTGGACCAGTTCGGGCCGACGACGGACGCCGCCTACTACTGGGCGCGGGAGATGACGCCGGAGATGGCGCTCGAGTACTCGCCGCACCGGTACGTGGACCGGATCGTCACGCCGATGCTCGTCATCCACGGCGACAAGGACTACCGCGTGCCGATCGGCGAGGGCCTGCGGCTCTGGTACGAGCTGCTGTCGGCGTCCGGCCTGCCGGCCGACCACCGGGGGCGCTCACCGCACCGCTTCCTGCTCTACCCGGACGAGAACCACTGGATCCTCACGCCGCAGCACGCGAAGGTCTGGTACCAGGTCGTCAGCGGGTTCCTGGCGCAGCACGTCCTGGGCCAGGAGCCGCCGGAGCTGCCGGAGACGCTCGGCTGAGCGTCGTCGGGTGGGCGCGCCCGAGCGCGCTCGCGTCACGCTCAGGCGGTGACGGTCAGGCGGTGATGGTCAGGCGGTGACGACCGTCTGACCGTCACCCGTCGACTCGACCTGGATCGCGCCACCCATGCCGATCATGTCGAGCAGGTCCAGCAGCAGGTCGGGCGCGTCCCGCAGGACCAGGGGCATGCCGTCCTCCTGGCCGACCTTGTGCAGCTGCAGGACGAACGCCAGGCCGGAGGAGTCGATGAAGGTCAGCGCGCCGGCGTCCACGGTGACGGGCCGGCCCCGCTGCAGGCACTCGACCATGGCGAGGCTCGCCTGGTCGCGCAGCGCGGCGTCGACCTCGCCCCACATCCGCACGAGCGTGCGCTCGCCGTCCTCGTGGACGTCGATGCCGCCGACCTCCCCGTCACCGGGTCCGGCGAGGGTGAGGTCGAACGGCGGGGTCACGGCGGTCGTCGCGTCGTCGTCGGTCACGAGGGCCTCTCCGGTTCGGCAGCGTCGTCCACCTGTGCAGACGTCCGGGCGGCCAGGATCGTTCCGGTCACCGCCCGTGGGAGCGTAGAGCCGGGCGGGGACACGCGCGCGCCGGACGGCGGCCGAACCCCGCCCCCACCTGCGACGACGCCTCAGGCGACACTCAGCCGACGGTCCGCGGGCACGTCCGCCCCGTGCGCCCGGGGGCCCGGATGCCCGTGGGCCCGTGGGCCCGTGGGCCCGTGGGCCCGTGGGCACGGTCGCTTCAGTCCTGCGCCTCGGGCTCCGTGACGTCCGCCACGGTCGCGCCGAGGGCGAGCACCATCCTCGAGCCGTCGACGGTCGCCGCGACCCCGTGCGCGCCGGCGCCGATCGACACGGCCCGGCCGGCCACCCGGGCGTCGGCGACGACGGGCCACGGCCGCGTCGAGCCGAACGGCGTGATGGTGCCGCGCTCGAACCCGGTGACGGCGAGCGCGACGTCGGCGTCGGGCATCGACAGGCGGGAGACCTGCAGGACCTCGCGGAGCTTCGGCCAGGAGATCTGCCGGTCGCCCGGGACGAGGACGAAGAGGTAGTCGTCCTCGCCGCGGCGCACGACCATCGTCTTGATGACCTGCGACGGGCTGACCTTCCGCGCGGCCGCGGCCTCCGCGAGGCTCCGGACGCGCCCGTGCCGCACGAGCCGGTAGCGCAGGCCGGAGGCGTCGAGCGCGGCCACGGCCCGTTCCTCGCCGGCGGGGACTGTCTCACTCC
>NZ_CAMPHH010000026.1 GCF_946885855.1 uncultured Actinotalea sp.
CCCGCGGCCCCCGACCCTCCCCCGGGTCGGGGGCCGCGGCGCGCCGCGGGCCGCGTGCGTGGACGCTCCGGTGCGCGAGACTGGGACGTGGGGTCCGTGACCGGTCGCCGACCCCACGTCACCTCATCGCCTGGGAGGCCCCATGACCGCTCACCGTCACCCGCGACGCCCGCTCCGCCGCACGCTGCGCGACGCAGCCGCCCCGGTCCGCGGCCGCGCGGTCCGCGTCGCCGTCACCGCGCTCCTCGCCGGCGCCCTCGCCGCCTGCTCGGAGGACGGCCCGGTGGACGTCGACTGGACGGGCCTCACGGACCAGGTCGAGCAGCTCGCCGACGACGCCGCGCGGACCGCCCAGGAGGTCCGCGACGACCTCGCCGGGGCGCAGGTGGAGGACCAGGTCCGGGAGCGCACCGAGGGCGCCGTCGCCGAGGCGGAGTCGGCGGTCGAGTCGGCCCGGGCCCGGCTCGAGGAGCTGCGCCGGGAGGCCACCCCGGACCCCGCCCTGCTCGAGGATGCCGAGCAGCGTCTCACCGACGCGCGGGCGGAGCTCGACGCCGTGACGCAGGACGCCGAGGGCGCGCTGCGCCAGGGGCTCGAGACGCTCTCGGACGAGATCGACGTCCTCCTGGACCGGCTCGGCGAGGCGTCGTCGTGACCTTCGCGGGACCACTAACGTCGGGGGCGTGACCCCAGGCCCCGGCGGCGCGCCCGCCTTCACCTCGACCACCCCGGCACCACTGTCGGGCCACCAGATCGACCTCGCCCTCGGCGACCAGGAGGCGACGGTGACGGACGTCGGCGCCACGCTGCGCCGGTACGCCGTGGACGGCCGCGACGTCATCGTGCCGTTCGACGCCGACGTCGTCGCGCCCGCCGGCCACGGGGCCGTCCTGGCGCCGTGGCCCAATCGGCTGCGGGACGGCCGGTACACCTGGGACGGCGTGGAGTACCAGGTCCCGATCACGGAGCCCGAGCGCGGCACGGCCCTGCACGGCCTGGTCATGTCCCAGCGCTGGCAGCCGGTCGCCGTCGACGACGCGGAGCACCGGGACGGGGCCGCCGCGACCCTGGAGCTGCGCCTCCCGGCGAGCGCCGGGTACCCGTTCGACCTGCTCCTGCGGATCACCTACCGCCTGACCGCCACGGGGCTGCACGTGCAGGCCTCCGCGACCAACCTGGGCACGCGGGCCGCCCCCTACGGCATCGGCTTCCACCCCTGGCTGTCCCCCGGCGACGGCTCGCTGGACGAGTGCACGATCCGCCTCGACGCCGTCACGCGCGTCACGGTCGACGAGCGGCTGCTGCCCACGGGCACCGAGCCGGTCCACGGCATGTACGACCTGCGCGAGCCGCGCCCGGCGCGCGACGTCGACGTGGACGACGCCTTCGTCGACGTCCTGCGCGACGAGGACGGGTTGTCGTGGATCCGCCTCACCGGCGCCGACGGGCGGACCGCGGCGGTGTGGATGGACGAGTCGATGGACACCTGGCAGGCCTGCACCGGTGACCACCTCAGCGTCGTCCCGTGGCGACGGACCGGCCTCGCGGCGGAGCCGATGAGCTGCGTCGCCGACGCCTTCCGCACCGGGGAGCGGCTCGTCCGGCTCGAGCCCGGCGCGACGCACGAGGTCACCTGGGGCGCGGCGCTGCTGTGACCCGCCGTCGGGCGCCGTGCGACGGCGCCCGACGGCCCGGAGGGGGGCGGACGCGGCCCGTTCGTGCCGGCGTGTCAGCCGTCGGTCAGTAGCTCGTACCCATCGCCTCGGTACCGGGCAGGTACTCCCAGTGCCACGGCTCGAAGGGACCCGACCCGCCGCGGCGCGCCCACTCGGGGTTCTCCCACCCGAAGATGGGCCCGTTGGTCCGCAGCCAGGACATCACGCCCGAGCTGGCCGTCTCGGAGCTGCACAGGTCGATGGCCAGGCCCCATCCGTGGTTGCTGCGCCCCGGCGGGGCGGCGAGCCCCGGCTTCGTCACCGCGATCCGCCGCTGCACGCTGAGGGGCCGGTAGGAGTCCGTGATGCACAGATCCCGGCCGAACGCGGCCTGGAAGTTCCGGTTCAGCTCGCTGAGCGCGACGGCGGCGTCCCCGCGCAACGAGTGCTGCGGGTCCCACAGCGTGCACAGGTCGGACTGCGGGATCTGACCGTTGGAGCCGGACGCGCGGGCCTGACCGTCGCACCCCGGCAGTGCCTCCCGCTCCAGCGACCGGCTCACGGGCTCGGCGACGGGACGCGGGTCGGCGCCCGCGGCCAGGAGGGTCGTCGGGGCCGACAAGGGGATCGTCGAGGAGAGCACCTCGTAGGCGGTGGGGAGGCCGGCGTCGAGCTCGATCGTCCGCGCCTCGAGCGCCGGCGCCTCGTCCCCGGAGGTGGCGTCCACGACAGGGAAGGCGATCGTCGCGGCTGCGAGCGCACCGAGCACGGCGGTGCGCGGGACCCAGCGCACGACGTGGCGGCCGGTCGCGGACCGGGGGGCCCGAGCGGCGGCGCGGGCGGAGCGGCGTGCAGCGCGGTTGCCGGTGTCACGGAGCTCGCGACGGGAGGTCACCGGAGCGGCGGTCGACCTGACCTGCTCGGGCTCCACGACACCTCCGGGCGCGACGGGGACTGCTGGACCTCGCTTGCGGACCTCGGGCGCGGCACAGGCCTGCCTGCCCGAGCGCGGGCCTGCAGCGGAGCAGGACCGCACGCCGTGGGGCGCGGGCGACCAGGACGGTCCGAGGAGTGACCGCTCGGAGCCACGCGAGCGTCCGGCTGGGGGGCCATGCTCCTGTGCGGTCACGAAACAGTAACGGACGGCACCCTCCGGGTCCAAGCCCCGCCGGCCACCCGATCCGGTGACCGGGGTCACCCGCGGGGGCTGTGCCACGCTGCACCCATGAACGCCGTGCGTACACCGGACAGCCGCACCGGCGGCGAGCCCACGGGCGTCGTCGTCCTGGTGGTCGAGGACGAACCAGCCATCGCGACCGCGATCGCGCACCGCATGGCCGCCGAGGGTTGGCGGGTCGAGGTCGCCTCGGACGGCCCGTCCGGCGTGGCGGCGGCGGCGCGCCTCAGCCCCGACGTCGTCGTCCTGGACGTCATGCTCCCGGGGTTCGACGGCCTCGAGGTGTGCCGCCGGATCCAGGCCGAGCGCCCCGTGCCGGTCATCATGCTCACGGCGCGCGACGACGAGACGGACCTGCTCGTGGGCCTCGGCGTCGGCGCCGACGACTACATGACCAAGCCGTTCTCGATGCGGGAGCTCGTGGCCAGGACGCGCGCGCTCCTGCGCCGGGTGGAGCGCTCGGCGCAGCTCGCCGGCTCCACCGCCCCGGAGGCACCCGTCGTGGCCGGGGACGTCGTCGTCGACCGCGCCCAGCGGCGTGTCTCCCGCGCCGGCGAGCCGGTGCACCTCACCCCCACGGAGTTCGACCTGCTCGTCACCCTCGCGGTGAACCCGCGGACGGTGCTGACCCGCGAGCGCCTGCTCGCGGAGGTGTGGGACTGGGTGGACGCCAGCGGCACGCGCACCGTCGACTCCCACGTCAAGGCGCTGCGCCGCAAGCTGGGGTCCGATCTCATCCGCACCGTCCACGGCGTGGGGTACGCCTTCGAGCCCGCGGAGGGCTGAGCGTGCCACCGCGCCACGCCGGACGGTTGCCGGACGTCCGTCCGCTCGACCGCTTCTCCTCGATCAAGATCAAGCTGGGCGTCCTCGTCACGGCGACCGTGACGCTCGCCGCCTTCGTCACCTGGGCCGGCCTGTACAACGCGCTCGGGCCGAGCAGGACGCTGCCGCTGGCGGTCGTGTTCTCCGTCCTGGCCGTCCAGATCCTCGCCCACGGCATGACGGCGCCCCTGCGGGAGATGACGGTCGCCGCGCGGGCCATGGCGGCGGGCGACTACTCCCGACGCGTCCGGGCCACGAGCGGGGACGAGGTGGGGCAGCTCGCGGACGCGTTCAACCGGATGGCGGAGGACCTGGAGCACGCGGACACGCTGCGCCGCGAGATGGTCGCGAACGTCTCGCACGAGCTGCGCACGCCCGTCGCGGCGCTGCGCGCTCAGCTGGAGAACATGGTCGACGGCGTCACGGAGCCGGACCCGAGGGCGCTCGAGCAGGCGCTCGCGCAGGTCGAGCGCCTCGGGCGCCTGGTCACCTACCTCCTGGACCTCTCGCGCGTCGAGGCCGGCGCCGTCGCGCTCGACGTCCGGGACGTGCTGCTGCGGGAGTTCCTCGAGGAGGCCGCGGCGGGGGTCCGGCCCATCGCCGCGATCAAGGACGTCGACGTCGTCGTCGACGTCGAGCCGGCCGATCTCGCGGTCCCCGCCGACGCGGAGCGGCTCCACCAGGTCGTCACGAATCTGGTGCAGAACGCCGTCCGCCACTCCCCCGAGGGCCGCCAGGTCCGACTTGTCGCGCGTCGGCACGGCAGGGAGGTGCACCTCGACGTCGTCGACGAGGGGCCCGGCATCCCCCCGGCGGACCGCGACCGCGTCTTCGAGCGGTTCCAGCGGGGCAACGCGCCCACCCAGCCCGGCGCCCAGAGCACCGGCGGCACGGGACTGGGCCTGGCGATCGTCCGCTGGGCCGTCAGCCTGCACGGCGGGACGGTGGAGGTGGCGGACTCGGCCACCGGCTGCGTGATGCGCGTCCGCCTGCCGGCCGGTGCGGGTCCCCGTCGCGGTCGGGGGTCCGGCGGGGGCGGCTGAGACCGCCGCCCCCGGCAGGACGGCCGCGCAGGCCGTGGGAGGCCCGCGACGCCCCCCGGGACCGTCGGTCCTCGCCGCGGCGGCCCGGACGCGGGAGGATCGGCTCGGTCACACGAGCAGGGCCGGCCCGGCACGGACCGCGGCCGCCGGAGGGGCGAGGAGCGGCGATGACGGAGCAGGGCACGGGCAGCACGGGCAGCACGGGCACCGACGGCAGCGGGACGGACCCGGGCGGTGCAGCAGGACGCGCACCGGCGGGGTCCCCGGACGGGGCCCCGGGGGTGGTCGAGGTGCGCGGCCTGTCCAAGACGTTCGGGACCGTCCGGGCCGTCGACGACCTCTCCTTCCGGGTCGAGCCCGGACGCGTCACCGGGTTCCTCGGCCCCAACGGCGCCGGGAAGACGACGACGCTGCGGATGCTCCTCGGGCTCGTCCGGCCGACCGCCGGCACCGCGACGATCGGCGGACGCGCCTACCACGACCTGTCGCACCCGCAGCGCGTCGTCGGGGCCGCGCTGGAGGCCGCGAGCTTCCACCCGGGGCGCAGCGCCCGCGACCACCTGCGGGTGTACGCGCCCCAGGTCGGGGTGCCCGACGCGCGGTGCGACGAGGTGCTCTCCCTCGTCGGCCTGGACCAGGTCGCGGACCGACGGGTGGGCGGGTACTCCCTGGGCATGCGGCAGCGGCTCGGCCTCGCGGCCACGCTGCTGGGCGACCCGGGGGTCCTCGTGCTCGACGAGCCGGCCAACGGGCTGGACCCGGAGGGGATCCGGTGGCTGCGGGACCTCCTGCGTCACCTGGCCCACGAGGGCCGGACCGTGCTCGTCTCCAGCCACGTCCTGTCGGAGGTGCAGCAGACGGTCGACGACGTCGTCATCATCGCCCGCGGCCGGCTCGTGCACGCGTCCTCCCTCGCAGGCCTGGCCGCCCTGACCCGCACCGGCGTGCGGGTCGCCTCGCCCGACGCCTCCGCGCTGCACCGCCTCGCCTCGGAGCTCTGGTCCGGGCGATGGCGCGACGTGCCGGACCGGCCGGGCACGCTGGAGGTCGACGACGTCGACGCCCCGTCGGTCGGCCGCGCAGCCTTCGCGGCGGGTGTCGAGCTGCACGAGCTGACCCCCACGTCCGTCGGGCTCGAGGACGTCTTCCTCCGCCTCACCGGTGGCACCGACGAGGCGCACAACGCCTCTTCCGCGCCGGGACGTCCGGGGACGGTGGCGGCATGAGGGCGGCGCTGCGCACGGAGTACCGCAAGCTCGTCACGACCCGGCTGTGGTGGGTGCTGCTCGCGACGATGGCGGCCTACATGGCCTTCCTCGGCGCGATCCTGGCGTTCCCGCTGACCCTCGAGGGCGGGGGCGGCATCACGACCGGCCTGCCGTCCGACGGCGCCGCCGCCCCGGCCCTCGGCGACCTGGACATCGCCCTGGCGGTCTACACCCTCGCCCCCGCTCTCGGCTACGTGTTCCCCGTGGTCGTCGGCGCGCTCTCCGTGACCGGTGAGTTCCGGCACATGACCATCACCCCGACGCTGCTCGCCGAGCCGCGCCGCGGCGTCGTCGTCGGCGCGAAGCTCCTCGCCAGCGTGCCGGTCGGCATCCTGTTCGGCCTCGTCGGCACGCTCGCCGCGACGGCGGCCGGGGCGACGGTCCTCGCCGTCACCGGCAACGACCCGCTCCTGGGCGACCCGGAGGTGCTGACGACGCTCGCCCGGTCCGTCCTCGCGCTGACGGTGTGGACCGTCGTCGGCGTGGGCTTCGGGACCGTCCTGACGAACCAGGTCGCGGCGATCGTCGTCCTCCTGGCGTTCACGCAGTTCGTCGAGCCGATGGTGCGCATCTTCCTCGGTGCCGTCGAGTGGGGCGCCGGCATCGCCCGGTGGATGCCGGGAGCGGCCGGCGAGTCGATCGCCGGGTCGAGCTTCTACAGCGCCACCGGTCTGGCCGAGCTCCTGCCCTGGTGGCAGGGCCTGCTCGTCCTGGTCGGCTACGGCCTCGTGCTCGCCGCCGTGGGGCGGCTCACGACGTTCCGCCGCGACATCACCTGAGCGTCACACCCTCTCGGCGGCCGAGTCATCGACCACCCTTCGACCGCACATGGTCTCCGCCTCACATCGAGGAGACGGACCCATTGCCTCCGCTTTCCTGTGCGGCCGGGACCTGCTCCGTCACCCGCGCGCCGCCGGCCGTCCCGGCACGTGGCAGCCGCTCCGGTGGCCTAGGGTGGTGCCCCGAGAGAGGGCCGTCACAACGGCCCTAGGTCCCGCAGTGGAAGAGGGCGATCCTCGCGTGTCCCAGAAGGCGCACCCGGATGCAGCGTCGCAGTTCGGAGCGAACCAGTGGCTGGTCGACGAGATGTACGAGCAGTACCTCCAGGACAAGGACGCGGTCGATCCCGCGTGGTGGGAGTTCTTCGAGGACTACCGCCCGGGGGCTGAGCCCCGCGCTTCCGGCGGTCCGAAGGCGCCCGCCGCCGCCCGGCAGGACCCGCCCGCGGGCCGCGCGTCGAGCGACGGCGAGCAGGGCGCTGCCGACGCCGGGTCGGATGGCCAGGACGGGTCCGACGGACCCCGCGCCGCCCGCGCACCCCGCGCCGCCGCGACCGCGGAGACCGACGCGCCGCGTCCGGCTCCCTCGACGCCGGACGAGCGCCCCGCGCCCGCCGCCCAGGCGCGCCGCTCCCCCGCGCAGGCGACGCCGACGACGCCCCGCGAGCCGTCGACCGAGCCGGCCGGCGCCCCTGTGGCGTCCGCCCAGCCCGCGACGGCCCCGTACGCCGAGCAGCCCGCGTCGCGGCTCGAGCAGCGGGAGGTGCCCGAGCCCGCCGTCGAGCGACTCCGGGGACCGGCCGCCCGGGTCGTGCAGAACATGGAGTCGAGCCTGGGCGTGCCGACCGCCACCTCGGTGCGCGCGGTCCCGGCGAAGCTCATGGTCGACAACCGGATCGTCATCAACAACCACCTCGCGCGCACCCGCGGGGGCAAGGTCTCGTTCACGCACCTCATCGGCTACGCCGTGGTCGAGGCGCTCTCCGAGATGCCGGAGATGAACGCCGGCTACACGCTGGTCGACGGCAAGCCCGCCGTCGTCCAGCCGGGCGCCGTGAACTTCGGCCTCGCGATCGACCTGGCGAAGCCGGACGGCTCGCGCCAGCTCCTCGTCCCGAGCATCAAGGGCGCGGACCGCATGGACTTCGGCCAGTTCGTGGCCGCGTACGAGGAGCTCGTCCGCCGCGCGCGCGGCGGCAAGCTCACCACCGAGGACTTCGCCGGCACGACCATCACCCTGACCAACCCGGGCACGATCGGCACCGTCCACTCCGTGCCGCGGCTCATGGCCGGCCAGGGGACCATCGTCGGCGTCGGCGCGATGGACTACCCCGCCGAGTTCCAGGGCGCCTCCGACGAGCAGCTCGCGCGGCTGGGCGTCTCCAAGGTGCTCACCCTCACCTCGACGTACGACCACCGGATCATCCAGGGCGCCCAGTCCGGGGACTTCCTGCGGGTCGTCGCCGCGAAGCTGCTGGGCGAGGGCGGGTTCTACGACCGCGTGTTCGCCGCGGTGCGCATCCCCTACGAGCCGGTCCGCTGGGTGCGGGACAACACCGTGGACGCCGACACCGAGGCCGCCAAGCCGGCCCGGATCGCCGAGCTCATCCACGCCTACCGCTCCCGCGGGCACCTCATGGCGGAGACCGACCCGCTGGCCTACCGCCAGCGCCGGCACCCCGACCTCGACATCCAGAACCACGGCCTGACGCTGTGGGACCTGGACCGGGTGTTCCCGACCGCGGGCTTCACGGGCAAGCCGCGGGCGCGCCTGCGGGAGATCCTCGGGCTGCTGCGCGACTCCTACTGCCGCACGATCGGCATCGAGTACATGCACCTGCAGGACCCCCGCCAGCGCCGGTGGCTCCAGGAGCGTCTCGAGGCGGGGTACGCCCGGACGCCGCGCGAGGACCAGCTGCGCATCCTGCGCCGGCTGAACGCCGCGGAGGCCTTCGAGACCTTCCTGCAGACGAAGTTCGTCGGGCAGAAGCGCTTCTCGCTCGAGGGCGGCGAGGCCCTCATCCCGCTGCTCGACGGCGTGCTGTCCAAGGCGGCCGAGAGCGGGCTGGACGAGGTGTGCATCGGCATGTCGCACCGCGGACGGCTCAACGTCCTGGCGAACATCGCGGGCAAGAGCTACGCCCAGATCTTCAAGGAGTTCGAGGGCAACCAGGACCCGCGCAGCGTGCAGGGGTCGGGTGACGTGAAGTACCACCTGGGGACCGAGGGCACCTTCACGGCGGAGACGGGGGCCACCACCGGCGTGTACCTGGCGGCCAACCCGTCCCACCTCGAGGCCGTCGACCCGGTCCTCGAGGGCGTCGTCCGCGCCAAGCAGGACCGCATCGACCTGGGCGGCGACGGCTTCTCCGTCCTGCCCGTGCTCATCCACGGCGACGCGGCCTTCGCCGGGCAGGGCGTCGTCGTCGAGACGCTCAACCTGGCGCAGCTGCGCGGCTACCGGACGGGCGGCACGGTCCACGTCATCGTCAACAACCAGGTCGGCTTCACGACCGGCCCGTCGTCGTCGCGCTCGACCTACTACACGACCGACGTGGCCAAGGGCCTGCAGGTCCCGATCTTCCACGTCAACGGCGACGACCCGGAGGCGTGCGTCCGCGTCGCCGAGCTCGCGTTCGAGTTCCGCGAGGAGTTCGCCCGCGACGTCATCATCGACATGGTCTGCTACCGGCGGCGTGGCCACAACGAGGGCGACGACCCGTCGATGACCCAGCCGCTCATGTACAACCTCATCGAGGCCAAGCGCTCGGTCCGCAAGCTCTACACCGAGGCCCTCGTCAGCCGCGGCGACATCACGGTCGACGAGGCCGCCCAGGCCCTCCAGGACTACCAGTCCCAGCTCGAGCGGGTCTTCACCGAGACGCGTGAGGGCAGCTTCACGCCGCCGGCGAGCACCGAGCCGATCGCAGGGCTGGAGAAGCCGGAGTCCCAGCTCGAGGACGCCGGGACGATGGTCGGCTGGCGCACGGCGGTGGAGCCGGAGGTGCTGCACCGGATCGGGCGGGCCCACATCCGGCCGCCGGAGGGCTTCACGGTCCATCCGAAGCTCGAGCAGCTCCTGGCCAAGCGCGAGCAGATGTCCCGCGAGGGCGGCATCGACTGGGGCTACGGCGAGCTGCTCGCCTTCGGCTCCCTGCTGCTGGAGGGCACACCGGTGCGGCTGGCGGGGCAGGACTCCCGGCGCGGCACGTTCGTGCAGCGGCACGCGGTGCTGCACGACCGGCGGACCGGTGCCGAGTGGACCCCCCTGTTGTACCTGGCCAGCGACCAGGCGAAGTTCTGGGCCTACGACTCCTCGCTCTCGGAGTTCGCCGCCCTCGGGTTCGAGTACGGGTACTCGGTCGAGCGCCCGGACGCCCTGGTCCTGTGGGAGGCCCAGTTCGGCGACTTCGTCAACGGCGCCCAGACGATCATCGACGAGTTCATCTCCTCCTCCGAGCAGAAGTGGGGGCAGCGCTCGTCCGTCGTGCTGCTGCTGCCGCACGGCTTCGAGGGGCAGGGGCCGGACCACTCGTCGGCCCGCGTCGAGCGTTTCCTGCAGCTCTGCGCCGAGGACAACATGACCGTGGCCATGCCGAGCACGCCGGCGTCGTACTTCCACCTGCTGCGCCGCCAGGCGTACGACCGGCCGCGCCGGCCGCTCGTCGTCGCGACCCCGAAGTCGATGCTGCGGCTCAAGGCCGCGGCCTCGGCGGTCGAGGACTTCACGTCCGGGACGTTCCGGCCGGTCATCGGCGAGGGTCACCTCGAGGCCGCCCGGCTGGGTGACGTCGACCGCGTCGTCCTCTGCGCCGGCAAGGTGTACTACGACCTCCTCGCCGAGCGGGCGAAGCGGAAGGACGAGCGAACGGCGCTGGTGCGGCTGGAGCAGCTCTACCCGCTGGACCGCGACGCCCTGCGCGAGGCCCTCGCACCCTTCGGGGACGCGGCGGTCGTCTGGGCGCAGGAGGAGCCCGCGAACCAGGGGGCGTGGAGCCACCTGGCGCCCCAGCTGCGGGAGCAGCTCGGCCGGGACGTCGCGCTCGTCTCGCGCCCGGCGTCCGCCTCCCCCGCGGCCGGATCAGCCAAGACCCACGCCAACGAGCAGGTCGCGCTCGTGGAGGCCGCGTTCACGCGGTGACCGCCACCGACCGACGGCGGCCGCCCCGCGTGCCGCCGTCGGTCCGGCGCGCCCCTGCGCCACACTCGTGCCACGAGCGACAGGAGGAACGGTGACCGACCGTGCGCTGCGCATCTGCGTCGTCGGGGACGAGCTCGTCGCCGGGTACGGCGACCCCCGGGCGCTCGGCTGGGTCGGCCGGGTCGCGGCCCGGACGCCCTGCGAGCCGCCCGCCCTCGTCCTGCCCCTTGCGGTGCCCGGCGAGACGACGTCGGGCCTCGGCGCCCGGTGGGAGGCGGAGGTGCTGGCACGCCTCGGTCAGGACCCCGCCGTCGACGCCCGGCTCGTCGTCGCGCTCAGCCACGCCGACCTCGCGGCCGGGATCTCCCTGGCCCGCAGCCGGCTCAACCTCGCCAACGTCCTCGACGTCGCGGAGCAGCGGCGCGTCCACACGTTCGTCGTCGGTCCCCCGCCGTCCTCCCGGGAGGACCCGGAGCGCCAGGCGGAGCTCTCCGCGGCCTTCGGGGACGTCGCCCGCCGACGTCAGGTCCCCTACGTCGACACCTTCACGCCGCTGGTGCAGCACGAGCAGTGGCTCGTCGACCTCGCCGGCAGCGACGGACGGACGCCGGGGCAGGCCGGCTACGGCCTCATGGCGTGGCTCGTCCTGCACGGCGGCTGGCACCGCTGGCTCGGCCTCCCGGACGACGACGCCTGACCGCCTGCCCCCGTTCAGCGACGCGCGGAGCCGCCGGCGTCAGCGCACCACCCCGGCGCCCCGCAGCTGGACCGTGAGGTCCTGGGGCTTCGTGGAGACCGTGAGCGCGTCCTCGTAGGTGATGACGCCGTCCCGGACCATCTGGAAGAGGTGCTGGTCGAACGTCTGCATCTTGTAGAACTCGCCGTCGGCGATGAGGTCCTCGATCGGCGGGTTGTCGTACGGCTCCTGGATCGCCTCGGCCGTACGGCCGGTGTTCACCATGACCTCCACGACGACGGCGCGCCCCTGGCCGTCCGCCCGACGGACGAGGCGCTGGGACACGATCCCGCGCAGCGCCTGGGCGAGGGCGTGCCGGATCTGCTTCTGCTCGTGCGGCTGGAAGAAGTCGACGATGCGGTTGATCGTCTCCTGGGCGTCGATCGTGTGGAGCGTCGACATGACCAGGTGCCCGGTCTCCGCCGCCGACAGCGCGGCGCGCACCGTCTCGACGTCGCGCATCTCGCCGACGAGGATCACGTCGGGGTCCTGACGCATCGCCGCGCGGAGCGCCACCGTGAAGTCGGCCGTGTCGTGGTGGACCTCCCGCTGGGAGATCATCGCCTTCTTGTCGGCGTGCAGGATCTCGATCGGGTCCTCGATCGTGACGATGTTGACCTCGCGGTAGGTGTTGATGAGGTCGACCATCGAGGCGAGCGTCGTCGTCTTGCCCGAGCCCGTGGGGCCGGTCACGAGGACGAGGCCCCGGGGCTCGAGCGCGAGCTCGCCGACGACCTCCGGGAGCGCCAGCTCCACCAGCGACTGGGCGCCCTGGGAGACCCGCCGGAACACCATGCCGACGGTCCCGCGGGCCTGGTAGGCGTTGACGCGGAACCGACCCACGCCGGACAGCGAGTAGGCGAAGTCGGCCTCGTGCGTGAGCGCGAAGCTCTCCTGCAGGTCCGCCGGCAGCACCTCCTCGAGCATGCTCGCCGTGTCGGTCGGCGTGAGCGTGGGCACCTGCAGCCGGCGCAACCGTCCGTCGACGCGCAGGCGCGGGGGCGAGCCCACCTTGCAGTGCAGGTCCGACGCGTTCGACCCGCCGAGCGCGTGGAGCAGGGGGATGACGGACTGCGGCTGCGTGCTCACGCCCTCCTATCGGCGGGCGGCGGTGCCGCCGTGAGGGATTAGCACGGCATCCTGCACGGCATCGTCCACGGCATCGCCGCGGGCCGACCGATGCGCGTCAGGCGAGCCCGGTGTGGGACGATGTCCGCTTGTGTGCCCGGCTCGCCCGGGTGCCGACGACCGACCCGAGGAGTGACGATGAGCAAGCGCGGACGCAAGCGCCGGTCCCGCAAGGGCAGCGCCGCCAACCACGGCAAGCGCCCCAACGCCTGAGAGGCGCGCATCCACGAGTGAGGGCGGCCGGTCCCGCAGGACCGGCCGCCCTCACTCGTCCCTGGATCGGTCACGCGCAGGCGTACGGCCCCTACAGGTCACCGATCTGCGTGCGCAGGACGGTGAGCTGCTGCCGGATCCGCAGGTGCAGCTCCGCCGGCGCCGCCTCGGCGCACGAACGTCGGACGAGCTTCTTGAGGTGGTCCTCGACGTCGTAGGCGGACAGGCACGGCTCGCAGTCGGCGAGGTGCTGCCGGATGCGGTCGCCGTCGGCCTCGTCGATCTCCTGGTCGAGGAACTCGAAGAGCCGGGACAGCGCCTCGGCGCAGTCCACCGCGCCGTCGTCGTGCCCACCCCGTGCCAGGGGCGACATTCCCGCGCTCACCGGTCACCACCCTCCGTCGACGCCGGGACGAGTCCGCGCTCGCGCGCGTAGTCGGTGAGGAGCTCCCGCAGCTGCCGTCGGCCGCGGTGCAGCCGCGACATGACCGTGCCGATCGGCGTGCCCATGATCTCGGCGATCTCCTTGTAGGCGAAGCCCTCGACATCGGCGAGGTACACGGCGATCCGGAACTCCTCGCCGATCGACTGGAGCGCCTCCTTGACGTCCGAGTCCGGCAGGTTGTCCAGGGCCTCGGCCTCGGCCGAGCGCAGCCCGGTCGAGGTGTGCGAGGCCGCTCGGGCGATCTGCCAGTCCTCGATCTCGTCCGAGCCGGACTGCAAAGGCTCCCGCTGCTTCTTGCGGTAGCTGTTGATGAACGTGTTGGTGAGGATGCGGTACAGCCACGCCTTGAGGTTCGTGCCGGGCCGGTACTGGTGGAAGGCGGCGAAGGCCTTGGCCACGGTCTCCTGGACCAGGTCCTCGGCGTCGGCGGGGTTGCGCGTCATCCGCAGCGCCGCGGAGTACAGCTGGTCGACGTAGACCAGCGCCTCCTTCTCGAAGCGCTCGGCGCGCGCGCCGTCGTCCTCCTCGGCCGGAGCCCGGTGCGTGTCCTCGCTCATCGGGAGCGAGCCTAGCCGCACGACCGGCACCGTGCGGTCGAGCCGTCGCCCGGGACTCCCCGCGGTCGTGGGACGCAGGGCCTGAGGCCGGTTCCGGGGACCGCGGCGCCGGGTCCCGGGCGGGCCGACGACGGCGCCCCGCACCGGCTCGGTCACCACGACCGACGTGCTGGTGGCAGTCATGCCTGTGCGAACGCGGCCCGACCGCGGACGCATTCCCGCACCGGGCGAGCGGAGCGATCGGCGGGCGACGGCCACGTCGACCGGCTAGCGTGAACGGTGCCCGTCCGCCGCGCAGAAGGAGACGTCCATGCTCGTCCGGCGCATCGCCCGCCCCCTCCTCGCCACCGCGTTCGTCGCCGACGGCCTCGACGCCGTGCGGCACCCGCAGGCGCACGTCGACCGGGCCGAGACGGCCTACCGGCGACTCGCGGACCAGGTGGACCTGCCGGCCGTCGACCGCCGCCGCATGACCTCGGCCGTGCGCATCCACGGCGCCGCGGTGACGGTCGCCGGCATCGCCCTCGCCGTCGGGCGTGCGCCCCGCACCGCCGCGCTGGCCCTTGCGGTGCTCACGGCGCCCGTGGCCGCCGCGCATGCCCCGTGGCCGCCGGCGGGCGCCGCCTCCCGGGGGAGCCTGCTCACCCGGCTGCGGGCCACCGCCGACGCCGAGGGGGCCGACCGCTTCCTGCGGGACCTGTCCCTCCTCGGGGCGACGGTCATCGCGGCCGTGGACCTCGAGGGTCGGCCCGGCCTGCTGTGGCGGGCCGGCCACGCCCGGATCGACCGGGCCGCCACCAAGGAGGCCCGCGCCGCCGTCGCCGACGCACGTCGGGAGATGCGGGCCGCGCTGAAGGAGGCGCGACGGGTCGCGGACTGAGCAGGTGCGGGCCGAGGTCGCGGGTGCGACCGCCGCGGACGGCGCCGGGTGACCGCGGACGCCGCCGGTAACCTCGCACCATGACCTCGACGGCACGGACGTCCGCCGGTGGGCCCACCGCTCCCGACGCGGCCACGACGACCGACCCGGCTGACGCGCCGTACCCGGCGCCGGTCGCCGACGGCCCGCTGGACGCGACGGTCGTCGTCCCGGGATCCAAGTCGCTCACGAACCGCTACCTCGTCCTCGCGGCGTTGGCCGACGGACCGGGCGTCGTCCGCGGGGCGCTGCGGTCCCGCGACACGCTGCTCATGGCCGACGCGCTCGGGGCCCTCGGAGCGGAGGTCCGGCGCGACGACGCGGACTGGGCCGTCCGTCCGCTGCCCGCGGGTGCCGTGGAGGACCGCGACCCGGTCCAGGTGCAGTGCGGTCTGGCCGGCACGGTCATGCGGTTCCTCCCGCCCGTGGCCGCCCTCCTGGGACGTCCGGTGCTCTTCGACGGCGACGCCGCGGCGCGGACCCGTCCCATGGGGCCGGTGCTCCGGTCCCTGGAGGCGCTCGGCGTCCGGGTCGAGGACGAGGGACGGGGCACGCTCCCGTTCACGGTCACCGGTCCGGGCACGGTCCGCGGCGGGCACGTGGACGTCGACGCGAGCGCGTCCTCGCAGTTCGTCTCCGGCCTGCTGCTGGCCGCCGCGCGGTTCGAGGACGGCCTCGAGCTCCGGCACACGGGGCCGACGCTGCCGAGCCTGCCGCACATCGAGATGACCGTCGCCGTCCTGCGGGACGCCGGGGTCGAGGTCGACGCCTCCCGGCCGGGGATCTGGCGGGTCGCGCCCGGTCCTGTCCGGGCCCGGGACCTGCGCGTCGAGCCCGACCTGTCCAACGCCGCGCCCTTCCTGTGCGCCGCGCTCGTGGCCGGCGGCACGGTGCGCGTCCCCGGCTGGCCCGGGAGCAGCACCCAACCCGGCATGCTGCTGCCGGACCTCCTCACGGCGATGGGCGGCACCGTGCGACGCGAGGGCGACGCGCTGGCCGTCACCGGGACCGGGACCGTCCACGGGGTGGACGTCGACCTGCACGACGCGGGCGAGCTCGCCCCCACGATCGCGGCGCTGGCCGCCCTCGCGGACTCACCGACCCGGCTCCGGGGGATCGCGCACATCCGCGGGCACGAGACCGACCGCCTGCACGCCCTGGCGACGGAGATCACCCGGCTGGGCGGCCGGGCGGAGCAGACGTCGGACGGCCTCGTCATCACGCCGGCGCCGCTGCACGGCGCCCGCTTCGAGACCTACCACGACCACCGCATGGCCACGGCCGGCGCCCTCATCGGGGTGCGCGTCCCCGGCGTCGAGGTGGTCGACGTCGCCACGACCGGCAAGACGCTGCCGGACTTCGTCGGCATGTGGCGCGCGATGCTCGGCACGGGCGCCTGAGGGCGCGGTCGACCGGCATGGGGACCACGCCGACGGGCACGCGGGACCGGGACGGCACCTGGTGAGCCGGCTGGCCGGGCGGTACGACGAGAGCCACGTCCGCACGCGCCCGAACCCGCGGGGCTCACGGCCCCGCACCAAGCAGCGCCCCACCCACGAGGACGCCGTGCCCGCGCTCGTCACGGGCGTGGACCGCGGTCGCTACACGCTGCTCGTGGCCGAGGGCGAGCCGGCGGAGCGCACCGTCACGGCGATGCGCGCGCGGGAGCTGGGCCGGGAGCGTGTCGTGTGCGGCGACCGCGTCGACGTCGTCGGCGACACGACCGGTGGGGCGGGGACCCTGGCGCGCATCGTGCGCGTCGGGGACCGCGCGACGCTGCTGCGGCGCACGGCGGACGACACGGACCCCGTGGAGCGGGTCATCGTCGCCAACGCCGACCAGCTCGTCGTCGTCACCGCGCTCGCCGACCCGGAGCCGCGGACCCGCATGATCGACCGGTGCGTCGTCGCGGCCTACGTCGCCGGCATGGACGTGCTGCTGTGCCTCACGAAGGCTGACCTGGCGTCGCCGGAGGAGCTGGTGGGCCTCTACGCGCCGATCGGCGTGGACGTGGTCGTCACCTCCTTCGCGCCGGTGCCGCCGGAGCCCGACGGCGTGCGGGCGGAGATCCGCGGCCTGGACGACGTGCGCGCGCGCCTCAGCGGTCGGACGTCCGTGCTCGTCGGCCACTCGGGCGTCGGGAAGTCCACCCTCGTCAACGCCCTCGTCCCGGACGCGGGCCGCGCGACCGGCGGGGTCAACGACGTGACGGGGCGCGGACGGCACACCTCCTCCTCCGCCGTGGCGCTGCGGCTGCCGGGACACGACGGCTGGGTCATCGACACACCGGGCGTGCGCTCCTTCGGTCTCGCCCACGTCGGCCCCGACGACCTCCTACGGGCCTTCGCGGACCTCGCGGAGGTGGCGGAGCAGCGCTGCCCCAGGGGCTGCTCGCACGCCGCGGACGCACCCGACTGCGCCTTGGACGAGTGGGTCGAGGGGGGCGAGGACGACCCGACGGAGCCGTCCGCCGGACGGGCGGAGCGTGCCGCCCGGGTGGACTCCTTCCGCCGCCTGCTCGCCGCGCGCACGGCGCCCGCTACCGTGCAGCCATGACCATCCGCTCCGGGTACGACGACGACCTGCGCCTCGCCCACGTGATCGCCGACCAGGTGGACGGCCTGACGACGAGCCGCTTCAAGGCCCTGGACCTGCGGGTGGAGACGAAGCCGGACACGACCCCGGTCACGGACGCCGACCGCCAGGCCGAGGAGATCGTCCGGGCGCAGCTGGCCCGGACGCGGCCGCGCGACGCCGTCGTCGGCGAGGAGATGCCGGACACGGGCCACGGCCCGCGGCAGTGGGTGATCGACCCGATCGACGGCACGAAGAACTTCGTCCGCGGGGTACCCGTCTGGGCGACGCTCATCGCCCTCGTCGACGCCGGACGGCCGGTCCTCGGCGTCGTCAGCGCCCCGGCGCTGGGGCGACGCTGGTGGGCCGCGGAGGGCAGCGGCGCGTGGACCGGCCGGTCCCTCGCCTCGGCGACCCGGCTGCACGTGTCGCAGGTGTCCCGGCTGGAGGACGCCTCGCTGTCCTACTCGAGCCTGTCCGGGTGGGAGGAGCAGGGCCGCCTCGAGGGGTTCCTGGACCTCACGCGGGCCGTGTGGCGCACGCGCGCCTACGGCGACTTCTGGTCCTACGTCCTCGTCGCCGAGGGCGCCGTGGACGTCGCCGCCGAGCCCGAGCTGGCGCTGCACGACATGGCGGCGCTCGTACCCATCGTCACGGAGGCCGGCGGCCGCTTCACGTCGCTGGAGGGCGTCCCCGGTCCGTTCGGCGGCTCCGCCGTCGCCACCAACGGCGTCCTGCACGACCAGGTGCGCGCGTTCCTCGACCCGTTCGGGAACTGAGCGCCGCGCCCCTGCTCAGCGCGCCGACCGGCCGAGCGTCGCGAGCTCGCTGACGTCGTACCAGAGCAGGTCGCGCTCGGCGAGACGTTCCGCGGCGTCGTCGTCGCCGGACAGCGTGGCCGTGACGTCGGGCTCCGCGGCGGCCTCGTCCACGTGCGCGCAGGCGACGTCCGCCCAGCCGATCCCGCCCAGCAGGCGGACCACGCTGGGCGCGTGCGCGTCGCCGTCGTCGACCGGCTCGACGAGCGTCTCCGGCACGTCGGCGGCGACGACGACCCGCCGACGCGCGGGCGGCTCGAGCGACTCCAGGAGGTCGAGGCTGTCGTCCGCGGCGAGGAGCTGGGCGGCGTACTCGAGACCCTCCTCGTCCTCGTCGGGCAGGGCGGCGCGCAGCGCCGGCGTCACGGCGTGGACGAGCCGGGCGGTCAGCCCGGTGGAGGTGGCCAGCTCGGGCAGGCTCGCGGGGACGTAGATGCGCACCGGGTCAGTGTGCCCCGACGGGCACGGCGGCGGCGAGCACGGCGTCGGCGAGGCGTGCGACGGCGCGCCGCAGCGGGGCCGACGGCGCGGCGTGCTCGACCACGCTGCGTCCGGCCAGCAGCGCGGCGTCGCACGTCGCCGGGTCGTCGGGGAGCACGAGCACCTCGTCGAGCCCCGCGTAGCGCCGCAGGGCGTCGCGCACGGCGTCCTCGGGCCGCGGACCGGCCGCCGTCGCGCGGACCCGGTTGACGACGACGAGCCGCCGGTCCCCGCTCCCCGTGCCCGCGCTCGGGCTCTCGGCCAGCTCGCCCAGCCCCCGGACGAGCCGCTGCAGTC
>NZ_CAMPHH010000027.1 GCF_946885855.1 uncultured Actinotalea sp.
CGTCATGCAGCACATCTCCCACTGGATCAATGGCGACGAGTGGTCCGGGGCGACCGGGCGGACGGCGCCCGTGCACGACCCGGCGACCGGGCGGCAGACCGGGGAGGTGCTCCTGGCGGACGCCGCCGTCGTCGGCGAGGCGGTCGCGTCCGCGGTGAAGGCGGCCGACGGCTGGCGCCGCGCGTCCCTGACCCAGCGCGCCCGCGTCCTCTTCGCGTTCCGCCAGATCCTCGACTCGCGCAAGGAGGAGCTCGGGGCGGTCATCACCGCCGAGCACGGCAAGGTGCTGTCGGACGCCGTCGGCGAGGTCACCCGCGGTCTGGAGGTCGTGGAGTTCGCGTGCGGCATCCCGCACCTGCTCAAGGGCGGGCACTCCGAGGGCGTCTCGACCGGCGTGGACGTGCACTCGGTCCGGCAGCCGCTCGGCGTCGTCGCCGTCATCTCGCCGTTCAACTTCCCCGCGATGGTGCCGCTGTGGTTCGTGCCCGTGGCCATCGCGGCCGGGAACGCCGTCGTCCTCAAGCCGAGCGAGAAGGACCCGTCCGCGGCCAACCTCATGGCGGCGTGGTGGAAGGAGGCGGGCCTGCCCGACGGCGTCCTGACCGTCCTGCACGGGGACAAGGAGGCCGTCGACGGCCTGCTCACCCACCGCGACGTCAAGGCGGTGTCCTTCGTCGGGTCCACGCCGATCGCGCGCTACGTCTACGAGACGGGCACCGCGCACGGCAAGCGCGTCCAGGCGCTCGGCGGGGCCAAGAACCACATGCTCGTGCTGCCGGACGCGGACCTGGACCTCGCGGCCGACGCCGCGGTCAACGCCGGCTTCGGCTCGGCCGGCGAGCGCTGCATGGCGATCAGCGCCCTCGTCGCGGTGGAGTCCATCGCCGACGAGCTCGTCGCGAAGATCGCCGAGCGGATGGCCGGGCTCAGCACCGGCGACGGGCGGCGTGGCTGCGACATGGGCCCGCTCGTCACGGCCGAGCACCGCGACAAGGTCCGCGGGTATGTCGACGCCGGTGTCGCGGCAGGGGCGGACCTCGTCGTCGACGGGCGCGACGTCGTGCCCGAGGGTGACCCCGGCGGCTACTGGCTCGGGCCGACGCTCTTCGACCGCGTCACCCCCGACATGTCGATCTACCGCGAGGAGATCTTCGGCCCGGTGCTGTCGGTCGTGCGCGTGCCCGGGTACGAGGAGGGTCTGCGCCTCATCAACGAGAACCCCTACGGCAACGGCACCGCGATCTTCACCAACGACGGCGGCGCGGCGCGGCGCTTCGAGTACGAGGTCGAGGTCGGGATGGTCGGCATCAACGTGCCGATCCCCGTGCCCATGGCGTACTACTCGTTCGGCGGGTGGAAGTCGTCGCTGTTCGGCGACACCCACGCGCACGGCGCGGACGGCGTGCACTTCTTCACGCGCGGGAAGGTCGTCACGACGCGGTGGCTCGACCCCAGCCACGGCGGGATCAACCTGGGCTTCCCCACGCACGGCTGAGGTCGGCCGCGGTCAGGCCGGCTCGCCCCCGAGCTCAGCGAGCCGCCGGCGCAGGTGGTCCCGCTCGGCGTCGTTGGTGACCTGGGCGAGCGCCCGCGTGAGCTCCTCGCGGGCCTCCACGAGCGCGCCGGTGCGGGCGAGCAGCTCGCCGCGGACGACGTGGACGCGGTGCGTGCGCGGCGCGGCGTCGAGACCGTCGAGCACCGCGAGGCCGGCCGCGGCGCCGTCGGCCTCCGCGACGGCGACCGCGCGCGCGAGCCGCACCACGGGCGAGCCGGTCAGCGCCTCGAGTCGGGCGTAGAGGTTCGCGACGACGTCCCAGCGGGTCTGCTCGGCGCGGGCCGCGCGGGCGTGCTCGGCGGCGACGAGGGCCTGGAGCCGGTACTCCTCGGCCTGCCCCGCCGTCGGTGGCGTGCGGGCGAGCAGCGCGAGTGCCTCGGCGACCTCGTCGGCGTGCCAGCGCGTGCGGTCCTGGTCGGCGAGCAGCACGAGGCGGCCGTCGTCGTCGGCGCGGGCGTCGCGCCGCGCGTGCTGCAGCAGCATCAGTGCGAGCAGGGGTGGGACGACGTCGCTGCCCGGTGCGGCAGCGCCGAGCGCCCGGGTCAGGGCGATGGCGCGTTCGGCCACGTCGACGCGCACGGGGAGCGCGCCGCGGGACGGCTGGTAGCCCGCCGTGAAGAGCAGGTAGAGGACGACGGCGACCGTCCCCAGCCGGTCGGCGAGCTGCTCCCGTGGTGGCGGTGCGAACGGGATGCCGGCCGCGGCCAGGCGCTTCTTCGCCCGCGTGAGGCGCGCCTGGAGCGTCGTCTCCTGGACGAGGAGGAGCCGCGCGATCTCCGGCACGTCGAGGCCGACGACGAAGCGCAACGTCAGCGCGACGCGGGCCTCGGGCGCGAGGGCGGGGTGGCAGCAGGAGAAGAGCAGGCGCAGTGTCTCGTCGGGCAGGTGCGCGCCGTCGTCGTGCGTGCCGGCGGTCGCCGCCTCGCGCCGGAGGCGCTCGTCCACGACCATGATCGGCTCCTTGCGCCGGTGCACGGCCTCCGCGCGCAGCGCGTCGAGCACACGCCGGCGCGCCGCGGTGAGCACCCACGCGGCCGGGTTGGTCGGCACCCCGTCGCGCGGCCACGTGCGGGCCGCCGCGGCGAACCCCTCCGCCACCGCGTCCTCGGCGAGGTCCGGCCGGGCGTACTGGCCGACGACGAGCGCCACGAGCCGTGACCAGTCCGTGCGCCACAGGCGGTCGACGGCGTCGTCGGCGCGGGCCCGGGCGGCGACGGACCCGCCGCCGCCCGGGGGCCCCGCCGGGGTCATGTCCTCGCTCACATCTGCGCGACGGGCCGGATCTCGAGCGTGTACTCCGGCAGGTGACGTACCGCGCCGATGACGGCGTCGAGGTCGGGCAGGTCGACGACGTAGAAGCCGCCGATCTGCTCCGCGAGCTCCGCGAACGGCCCGTCGGTGATCGTCTCCTGAGTCCCGCGGCGGCGGTACGTCGTCGCCGCCGTCACCGACCGCAGGGCCTCCCCGGCCTCGACCGTGCCGCCGGCCTCGCGGACCGCGGCGTCGAACGCCTCATGCGCGCGGTAGTACTCCGCCTGCTCCTGCTCGTCCGCGTTCCGCCACACCTCCTCGTCCTGGGCGATGAGGACGACGAACCTCACGAGACCGCTCCGGCCTGCGCGCCGGCCGGCTGCTCCTGGGAGACCTCGTCCGAGGCCAGCGGGCGGATCTCCGCCGTGCCCGTGCTCACGAGGAGCGCCACGAGCCGGGTCAGGCCGTCGAGGTCGGCCGTGCGGACGACGTAGTAGCCGCCTAGCCGCTCGACCAGCTCCGTGTAGGGGCCGTCCGTCACCACGGGGGACCCGTCGGCGGCGGCCCGCACGGAGCGTGCCGTGCGGCTGTGGCGCAGCTCCGCGCCCCCGGTGATCTCGTGGCCCTCCTCGGCGCAGCGGCGGGAGAACTCGTCGTGCCGGCCGAACTCCTCGGTGCGTTGCTGCTCCGTGGCCGCCTCCCACACGGCCTCGTCGCCGTACAGCAGGACCACGTACTCCTGGGGTGTACTCATGATCGTTCCCTTCCGGCGCTCCGCGCCCCCGACGACACCCCTGCGGCGCCGTCACCAGCATGACGCGCGAGGGGTCGCCGGATCGACAGCCGCCCCGGACGGGTGGGCGAGGACGGCCGCGAGCGCCCGGCTCGGTCACTCGGACCCGGGGCGCGCGGGCGCCTCACTCCGGCCGGGCCTTCTGCGGGTACGGCGTCTCGCCACGGGCGAGCATCTCGACGAACTGCCGGATCCGGCGCTCGCGGGTCTCGGACCGCTTCGCGTCCTGGACGCGGTAGACCAGCGCGTAGCGGTTCGTCGACGTCAGGACGTCGAACCACGCCTGGGCGGCGGGCTCGGCGGCGATCGCCGCGGCGAGGTCCGCCGGGACGACGGCGGTCGCGGCCCCGCCGTACGCCCGGTCCCACCGGCCGTCCTCCTGCGCCGCGCGCACCTGCGCCCGCCCCGCCTCGCGCATCCGGCCTTCCCGCTCGAGCCGCTCGACGTGCCCCACGTTGCGGGCGGACCACACGCTGCGACGCCGGCGGGGGGTCATGCGCTGGTAGCTGGTGCCGGCGTCGCGCGGCCGGCGCTGACCGTCGATCCAGCCGAAGCACAGGGCCTCGTCGAGGGCGTCGTCGTAGGTGAGGGCGGTCGTGGCGCCGCCCTTCTTGGTGAGGACCAGCCACACGCCCGGTGAGGAGTCGTGGTGCTCCTCGAGCCATGCCCGCCAGGTCCCGGCGTCCGGCAGGAGCAGCTCGGGCAGGGCGTCCGGCAGCGTGTCGGCCGGTCGGCGGGGCGCGTCGTCGTCGGCGGGATCGCTCGGGGTCACGCGCTCATCGTGCACGGCACCACCGACGCGGTCGCCCGCGGCACGGTGAACCACACGCACGTGCCGCCCGAGGGGTGGTGCTCGACGCCCCAGTCCTCGGACAGCGCGGCCACGAGCATCATGCCCCGGCCGGTGACCTCGTCGTCGGCGGGCAGGCGGGGGGCGGGCACGCCGTCGCCCGCGTCGGTGACGGCGACGCGCACGGTGGTGTCGCCGCGCACGACGCTGACGACGACCTCGCCCCGACCGTGGCGGACCGCGTTCGTGATGACCTCGCTGGACAGGAGCTCGAGCACCGCCGCGGCGTCGGCGTCGGTGAGACCGCCGGCGGAGGCCTGCGCCACGGTCCAGCGGCGGGCGGGAGCGACCTGGTCGGGGTCCGGCGCGAGACGGCGCCGGACGACGTCGACCGGGAGCAGGGGCAGGAAGCGCCGCGTCGACGCGCCCTCCGCCGTGCTGCTGACCATCTCGGCCTCCCGGGTGCGCAGGGTCCGACGGCCCTGTCACAGGATGAGAGCGGCGGTCAGCCGGCTCATGACGCGACTTCGCCTCCCGACTTCCGTCCGCTCGCAGTCCGGGTTCGCCGTCCCGCCGCCGGTGGGTGGCGTGCGAGGGTGCTGCGGAGAGGCTGGGGGTCCGGGGTCCCGCAGGTGCTGCTCGTCGCGGCGGTGCAGGAGGTGAGGCCCCGCCCGCCGCCGCAGGTCGGTACCGTGCTGCGGTGAGGCGCGCCGGGGGGCTCCAGGTCGGGATCGTCGCCGCGCTCGCCGGTGTCACCCTGGGTGCGTGCACCGCCCCCGCCTCCCGCGACGCCGTCGCCGCCCGTGCGGAGCCGGCCGGGATCGCCCCGGAGCTCGTCCTGGTCACGACGGTCGACGGGTTCGACCTCATGACGCAGTCCGTCGGCGTCATGGGCACCGACGGCATGTCGGCGGTCTACCGGCGGCACGGCGACGGCGCCACGGTGCTGCTCACGACGGCGCGCGAGGCCACCCCCGGCGTCGCCCGCTGCGCCGCCGTGAGGGAGCCGGCGGGCGCCGCGGAGACCCGGGAGGCGGCGGTCGTCGGGCCGGTCCTGCGGTGTTTCGTCGAGCGCGAGGGCGGGGCCGTCGTGCAGCTGGACGGCGACGGGGTGGACGCCGCCACGCTCAAGGCCGCCGGTGAGGCCGTGCGCGTCCCGACGCCGGCCGAGCTCGGGGCCCTGTTCGCCGAGGTGCCGCCGGTGCCGCACTCCCCGGTCGAGCGCGGCGACCTCCCGCCGGGCGACGGCGCCCCGGACGACGAGCCGGGCGCGGGCGGCTGAGCGGGGCTCTCGCCCCTCGCACCGACCCAGCCTGCTGTCGAGTCCGCCGGTGGTCGTCGACTCCGCCGGAAGAACCCGGCGCGGTCGACGCGATCCGGCGGACTCGTCCAGCGTGGCAAGAGGCGCGGGACCCGGCGGGGAGGGCGGCGCCTGTGGATGGAGGAGACGCTGCGGGCGTCGCCTGTTGACGGCGCACGCCCTCGCCTGCGTGGGGGCGCGATGCTCCGCGCATGCCCCGACGTCCCGGAGCCGCACGCCAGCCGGCCTTCCCAGCGGTCCCCGCTCTCCACCTGGCGGCCGAGCACCCGCCGCCGGTCGTCGTCCGCGCAGTGCGGGAGGGGAGGTGGACCCGGGTGGGCCGCGGCGCCTACGTCAGCACGGCCGCGGCGGGGCTCGACCGCTACGCCGCCCGGGCACGTCTCGACCTGGCGGCGATCGCCGCCGTCGGGCGGCGTCTGACCCCCGCGCACACGCTCAGCCACGCGTCGGCGGCCCTGGTGTGGGGGCTCCCTCTGCTCACGCCACCTGCCCAGGTCCACGTGACGCAGCCCTGGAGCGGCAACAGCGAGACGTCGCCGGCGGTCGCGCGGCACACGAACCCGCTCTCCCCGGAGGAGCGGACCGAGCGGCTGGGCCTCACGGTCACGACCCTCGAGCGCACCGCCGTCGACTGCGCCATGACCCTCGGTCCGGCCGGCGGCCTCGTCGTCGTCGACGCCGCTCTGCACCGGGGTGCGGACCGAGACCTGTGCGCCGAGCTGCTGGCCAGGCGCGGTCGGGCACGGGGCGTACGGATCGCCCGCGCGGTGCTCGCGGTCGCCGACGACGGGGCGGAGTCGCCCGGGGAGTCGCTCGTGCGGTTGGAGGTCGTGCGGCTGGGCGTCGTGCCGCCGGGGACGCAGGTGCGCGTGGAGACGGACGACGGGCCGTTCTGGGCAGACCTGGGCTGGCCGCAGTGGCGGGTGCTGGGCGAGTACGACGGCGTCGCGAAGTACACCGCCACCGGCACGGCGGTCGATGCGGTGCTGAGGGAGAAGCGGCGGGAGGAGGCGATCGCGGAGGCGGGGTTCAGGGTGCTGCGTCTGACGAGGGCCGACGTCGCCGAGCCCTCGCGCTTGGCGGCTCGACTGCGTCGCACCCTCCCGCCGGAGGCCTTCGGCCACCCGGTGGACCCCTACCTCCGCTGACGCCGAGCATCGTCGCCGGTCGCCCGGGGCGTCGACTCCGCCGGTTCCCGTCGAGTCCGCCGCTGGCGATCGGCGGAGTCGATGGCTTCCGGCGGACTCGACGGGAGGGGCGCGGCGGGGCCCCTGGTTACAGGTGGGCCCCGCAGCGGCGGGCGGCGAGGACGGCGAGGGAGCGCGTGACCCGGATCGTCTCGGCGATGTCGACCTGCTCGTGCGGGCCGTGCGCGAGGCGGACGTCCCCAGGCCCGTAGTGCAGGGTCGGGATGCCGCCCAGGCCGGCGTACAGCCGCAGGTCGCTGCCGTAGGGGGCGGCGCCAAGGGCGGCGTCGCGACCCTCGACGGACCGGATCGACCCGAGCACCTCGCCGACCAGCGGGTGACCCGGCTCGATGCGCCCGCTGCCGAACTGCCCACCGGGCCACGTCACCTCGACCGGGTGGTCGCGCAGCCACGGGTCGCGCGCGGCGGCGTCGGCGACGGCACGCTCCAGGTCCGCCCGTGCGGCGGCGGGCGGCTCGCCGAGGCGTACCCCGAGGCGGCCCTGCGCGACGAGCAGGTCCGGCACGGAGCTGGCCCAGTCCCCCGTGCGGACCGTCCCGACCGAGAGCGGGTAGGGCAGGGGGTTGCCGTCGAAGAGCGGGTCGGGGTCGACGTTGCGCTCGCGCTCCAGCTCGAGCAGGGCCGCGTGGACCGGCAGGAACGCCTCGAACGCGCTGCGGCCGGCGAGCCGGGAGCTCCCGTGCGTGGCGAGGCCGTGCACGCGCAGCTCGAACGTCAGAGCGCCGGCGTTGGCGGTGACGACGCGCCCGCTGGTCGGCTCGGTGATGACGGCCGCCTCGCCGCGGTGCCCCCGCAGCAGGGTGGCGAAGGCACCGAGGCCGCCGTCCTCCTCGCTGACGACGGCGTGCACCGCGATCGCGCGCTCCAGGTGGACGCCCGCGGCGCGCAGGGCACGGACGACGGCGAGGTTCGCGGCGACACCCGCCTTCATGTCGCAGGCGCCACGGCCGTGGACCGCGCCGTCGTGGATCGCGCCGGACCACGGGTCGCGGTCGCGCCAGGCGTCGAGGTCCCCGGTCGGCACGACGTCGACGTGGCTCTGGAGCACGAGGGCGGGCTCGCCGGCCGGGCCGAGCACGCCCACCGTGCCGTAGCCCTCGGTGCGGGGCGCCTCGGTGCCGGGGTGGTCGGGGTGGGCGGCGAGCTCGTCGAGGTCGAGCCGCCAGTGGTCGACCTCGAACCCGAGCTCGGTGAGCCGGCGGGCGTGCCACTGCTGGAGGTCCGACTCGCCGTCGGTCCCGGTGACGCTCGGGGTCCGGATGAGCTCGACGAGGTCGTCGACGAGCCGCTGCTCGTCGATCGCGTCCAGGACGCGCGACTCCGCTCGCGTCAGCCCGGCCTCGGGGGTGCACAGATCGATCACGGTGCTGACGGTAGTGAGCCGGTGACCGCGAGGGAATGGCAGGAGATCGACGATCGCGACGGACGCCCGGCGGCGTGAACCAGCTCCAGCGGCCGGCCGGGCGTCCCCGGGTGCACGCGGGGTCCGGCGCCCGACGCAGGGCGGGCCAGTACTGTCCGACCGTGCACGTGACGTCGCTGCGTCGGTACCCGGTCAAGGCGCTCGGCGGGGAGAGCCTGCACCGCGTCGCGCTGGACGAGCGGGGTCTCGCGGGTGACCGCTGGTTCGCCGTCGTCGACGGCGACGGACGGTTCGCCGCCCTGAAGGACACGCGCCGGTTCCGGCGCCGCGACGCCGTCGTCGGCTACACCGCGGAGACGACGGCCGACGGCGACGTCGTCGTGCGCTGTGGTGACGAGGCGTGGCTCGTCGGCGACCCTGCCCTCGACCGGCACCTCACCGCGGCGACGGGCACGCCACAGCGCGTGACGCCCGAGGGCGCGGTGTCGCACCAGGACGGGGGCGCCGTCTCCCTCGTCGGCACGGCGACGCTCGCCTGGTGCGCGCAGCGGTGGGGTGGGGACACCGACGCCCGGCGGCTGCGCGTCAACGTCGTGGTCGAGACGGACGAGCCGTTCGTCGAGGAGGCTTGGGTCGGGCGGCGGCTGGTGATCGGCTCGGCGTTGCTGGCGGTGACCGAGCGCGTCCCCCGGTGCCGGACGGTCGACGTCCCGCAGGACGGTGCCAGCCCGGACGCCCCCTGGCTGAAGCACCTGGGCGCCGAGCGGGACCTGTGCCTGTCCGTGTACGCCGAGGTCGCCGCACCCGGAACGATCGCCGTCGGCGACGCGGTGGTCATCTCCTGACGACGGCCCAGTGGAGGCAGAGGGGTCGCCGGACGGCTTCGAGTCCGCCGGATCTCGTCGAGTCCGCCTGGTTCGACCGGCGGGGTCGGCGGTTTCCGGCGGACCGGACGGTGGGGACGGGCGCGGGGAATGGCGAGCGCCGAGGCGAGGTTGAGTCAGGCAGGCTCAAGTTCACACCCTCGCGGCTTGCATCACCCCCGCCCCGGGCGCAGACTTGAGCGCAGCAGGCTCAAGACCAGGCCCGACGAGCGCGCGCACCGCACGCCCACCGCGGCCCGTCATCACCGCAGCACCACTCACAGGGAGAGGCACCACCCATGGCACGAGCTGTCGGCATCGACCTCGGCACCACCAACTCCGTCGTCTCCGTCCTCGAGGGCGGCGAGCCCACCGTCATCGCCAACGCCGAGGGCGCGCGCACCACGCCGTCGGTCGTCGCGTTCTCCAAGACGGGCGAGGTGCTCGTCGGCGAGGTCGCCAAGCGCCAGGCGGTCACGAACGTCGACCGCACCATCTCCTCGGTCAAGCGCCACGTCGGCACCGACTGGAAGCAGCAGATCGACGACAAGTCCTACTCCGCGCAGGAGATCTCCGCGCGCGTGCTCGGCAAGCTCAAGCGCGACGCCGAGGAGTACCTGGGCGAGCCGGTGACCGACGCGGTCATCACCGTCCCCGCCTACTTCAACGACGCCCAGCGCCAGGCGACCAAGGACGCCGGCCAGATCGCGGGGCTCAACGTCCTGCGCATCGTCAACGAGCCGACGGCGGCGGCCCTGGCCTACGGCCTCGAGCGCGGCAAGGAGGACGAGCTCATCCTCGTCTTCGACCTCGGCGGCGGCACGTTCGATGTGTCCCTCCTGGAGGTCGGCAAGGACGAGGACGCGTTCTCGACCATCCAGGTGCGCGCCACGTCGGGGGACAACCACCTCGGCGGCGACGACTGGGACCAGCGGATCGTCGAGCACCTCATCAAGGAGGTCAAGAACACCGCGGGCGTCGACCTGGCCAAGGACAAGATCGCCCTCCAGCGCCTCCGCGAGGCCGCCGAGCAGGCGAAGAAGGAGCTGTCGTCGGCCACGAGCACGACGATCTCCATGCAGTACCTGTCCATGAGCGAGAACGGCCCGGTCCACCTGGACACCAAGCTCACGCGGGCGCAGTTCCAGCAGATGACGCAGGACCTCATCGACCGCACCAAGGCGCCGTTCCACGCGGTGATCCGCGACGCGGGCATCTCCCTCGGCGACATCGACCACGTCGTCCTCGTCGGCGGCTCGACCCGCATGCCGGCCGTGGCCGACGTCGTGCGCGAGCTCACCGGCGGCAAGGAGCCGAACAAGGGCGTCAACCCGGACGAGGTCGTCGCCGTCGGCGCCGCGCTGCAGGCCGGTGTCATCAAGGGTGAGCGCAAGGACGTCCTGCTCATCGACGTCACCCCGCTGAGCCTCGGCATCGAGACCAAGGGCGGCGTGATGACCAAGCTCATCGAGCGCAACACGGCCATCCCGACCAAGCGCAGCGAGATCTTCTCCACCGCCGAGGACAACCAGCCGTCCGTCCTCATCCAGGTGTTCCAGGGCGAGCGCGAGTTCGCGCGGGACAACAAGCCGCTGGGCACGTTCGAGCTGACCGGCATCGCGCCGGCCCCGCGCGGCGTCCCGCAGATCGAGGTCACCTTCGACATCGACGCGAACGGCATCGTGCACGTGTCCGCCAAGGACCGCGGCACGGGCAAGGAGCAGTCGATGACGATCACCGGCGGCTCGGCCCTCCCCAAGGAGGACATCGAGCGGATGGTGCGCGAGGCCGAGGAGCACGCGGCGGAGGACAAGAAGCGCCGCGAGGACGCCGAGACCCGCAACCAGGCCGAGGCCCTCGTGTACTCCACGGAGAAGGTCCTCAGCGAGAACGCGGACAAGCTCCCCGAGGACGTCAAGACCGAGGTCCAGGGCGCCGTCGGCGAGCTGAAGACCGCGCTCGAGGGCGACGACGTCGAGGCCGTGAAGGCCAAGCAGGCCGCGCTGACGGCGGTGAGCCAGAAGATCGGCGAGGCGCTCTACAAGGCGGACCAGGAGCAGCAGGCGGCGGGCGCCCCAGCCGGTGACGCCGACGGCGCTCCCGCCGGCGACCAGGGCGGCTCCGCCGACGAGGACGTCGTCGACGCCGAGATCGTGGACGAGGACGAGCGCAAGTGACGGACCAGCCGAACACCCCGGTCGGGGGGTCGGGCGACGAGCCCGACCCCACCCGGCCGCGGTTCACGGACAAGCGACGGATCGACCCGCAGACCGGCCAGGTGCGTGACCCGGAGACGGAGGGTCAGGCGCGCGCCGACGCGGCGGCGGAGGCGGCAGCCGCCCAGGCGTCCGGCCACGCAGCCGACGACGACGCCTCGGCGCCCGGGGCGTCCGGCTCGCCGGCGGACGGTGCGGCCGAGCTCCTCGAGCAGGCGCAGGCCCTCGCGGCCGAGCGGCTCACGGACCTGCAGCGGCTCCAGGCGGAGTACGTCAACTACCGGCGCCGGGTGGACCGGGACCGGGACGTGGCGCGCGACCAGGCCGTCATCGGCGTCGTCGAGGCCCTCATGGGGGCGTTGGACGACATCGAGCTGGCCCGGCAGCACGGCGAGCTGGAGGGTGGGCCGTTCGCGGCCATCGCGGAGAAGCTCGAGGCGGCGCTGGGCCGGTTCGGCTGGGAGCGCTACGGCGCCACCGGTGAGCCGTTCGACCCGAACGTCCACGAGGCGCTCATGCACTCCCACGCCGAGGACGTCACCGAGCCGACCGTCGTCCAGGTGCTCCAGCCCGGCCACCGGGTGGGCGAGCGGATCGTGCGGGCGGCGCGCGTCGCCGTCGCCGACCCCGGTGCCTGACCGGCTGCAGGACCCGACGTGACGCGGGCCCGTCGTCCCCCGCTCGGCGAGCGGCCGGGCGGCGGGCCCGCGTCGTCGGCGGACCGCACGGACGACGGCAGGCCGCGACACGACTGCCGGACACGACAGGATGAGATGAGCGACGAGACCCAGGAAGGGGGGAGGCGATGACCGGCCAGGACTGGTTCGAGAAGGACTTCTACGCCATGCTCGGCGTCCCCAAGAACGCCGACGCCGCAGCGATCAAGAAGGCCTACCGCAAGCTGGCCCGCAGCCTGCACCCCGACCACAACCCCGGCGACGCCGCGGCCGAGTCCCGGTTCAAGGAGGTCGGCGAGGCCTATGCGGTCCTCTCCGACCCCGAGCAGCGCCAGCAGTACGACGCCATCCGCGCCATGGCCGGCGGCGGCGCGCGGTTCTCCGCGGGACCCGGCGGACCGGCCGGCGGCACGGGTGCCGCTGGCTTCGAGGACCTCTTCGGCGGACTCTTCGGCCAGGGCGCCGGCGGCCGTCCCGGTGCGAACCCGCGGATGCGCTACCAGACGACCGGCTCGCCCGGTGGCGGCGGAGCCGGATTCGAGGACCTCCTCGGCAACCTCTTCGGTGGCGGTGGTTTCGGCCAGCGCGCGCCGCAGCGTGGCCAGGACCTCGAGGCGACGGCGACGCTGCCGTTCCGGCAGGCCGCCTCCGGCTCGACGGTGACCGTGACGGTCGAGGGGCGCAGGGTCACGGCCCGCATCCCGGCCGGTGTGCGCGACGGGCAGAGGATCCGCCTGCGCGGCAAGGGCCGGCCCGGCGAGGCGGGTGCCCCCGCGGGCGATCTGCTCATCGCCGTGCGGGTCGAGCCGCACCCCGTGTTCAGCCTCGACGGCAAGGACGTCCGCGTGACGCTGCCGGTGACGTTCGCCGAGGCGGCGCTCGGAGCCCAGGTCGAGGTCCCGACGATCGACGGCGCCACGGTGCGCGTCAAGGTGCCCGAGGGCACGCCGTCGGGCCGGACGCTGCGCGTCAAGGGCAAGGGCCTCGAGACGGCCAAGGGCACGGGTGATCTGCTCGTCACGGTGCAGGTCACCGTGCCGCAGCGGTTGTCCGGCGACGCGCGCAAGGCCGTCGAGGCGTTCGCCGAGGCGACGGCCGACGCCGACCCGCGCGCCGACCTGAGGGCACGCGCCACGCAGTAGGACGACGACGGCGCCGCGTCCCCGCACCGGGGCGCGGCGCCACCGGACGGGAGCAGAGGGATGAGGGTGAGATGCCGGCCCACGACGACGTGCCGATGTTCGTCATCTCGGTCGCGGCCGAGCTCGCCGGCATGCACCCGCAGACCCTGCGCCAGTACGACCGGCTCGGGCTCGTCTCCCCGCAGCGCACCCGCGGCCGGGGCCGTCGCTACTCCCTGCGCGACGTCGCGCGGCTGCGCGAGGTGCAGCGGCTCTCCCAGGACGAGGGCATCAACCTCCAAGGGATCAAGCGGATCCTCGCGCTGCAGTCCGAGGTCGAGCGCCTCCAGGAGCAGGTGGACCTGCTGCGCTCCGTCGCCGACCCCGGCCACCGGGTGTTCGCCGCGGGGCCCCAGGGCGAGGTCGTGGCTGTCCCGCGCGGCCACCGCCCGGCGCGGATCACGAGCACGGGCGCTCTCGTCGTCTGGCGCCCGAGCGCCCGCCGCGACTGACGGACCGACCCGCCCACGGCCGCGCACGGCCGCGCCGGCCCTGACGGCGCCCGGCGCTCACCGGTCCGCGCCCTCCCGGACCGCGCGCGCGGCCTGGTGCGCCCGGACCCCGCCCACGAGCGCCCCGGTCAGCAGGGCCGCCGCGCTCGCGAGAAAGGCCGCCAGGACGAGGCCGGGCGGGCCGCCCACCAGGATCACGACCGCGGCGACCGTGGCGAGGACGGCGCCTACCAGCCCGGCGAGATCGGTCACGGGGCGTCCCGCGTGGTGTCCGGCCCGCCATGCCTCGGGCGACGACAGCGTCGCCCGGGTCCGGAAGCCTGCCCCGCGGTTCGGGCCGAGCCGGCTGTCGGCGGCCGCCCGTCCGACCGCCCGGACGGCGACCGATCCGACGACGAGCAGCGCCGCTCCCGCGAGCAGCACCCCCTGGTCCTCCATCGCCCTACCCCCTCCGTGCCCGACGAACTGTCTGACCGCATGCGTGCCGGGGCGGGCGCCCGACCGATCCTTCAGCGTCCCAGCCGCTGCCACAGGAACGTGTACGCCAGTGCGCTCATGTGCGCCGACTGGGCGTTCGTCGCGGCGCCCCCGTGCCCGCCCTCGATGTTCTCGTAGGACGTGACGTCGGCCCCGTGCTCGCGCAGCAGCGCCGCGAACTTGCGGGCGTGGCCGGGGTGCACCCGGTCGTCGCGGGTCGACGTCGTCAGCAGCAGCGGCGGGTACGCCCGCTCCGGTGCGACCAGGTGGTACGGCGACCAGCGCTGCAGGAACTCCCAGTCCGCCGGGTCGTCCGGGTCGCCGTACTCGGCCGCCCACGACGCCCCGGCGAGCAGCTTCGTGTAGCGGCGCATGTCCAGCAGCGGCACCTGGCACACGACCGCCCCGAACAGCTGGGGGTACTGCGTGAGCATGTTCCCCATGAGCAGACCGCCGTTGCTGCCGCCCTGCGTGCCGAGGCGCTCCGGTGTCGTCACGCCACGCTCGACGAGGTCCCGCGCGACGGCGGCGAAGTCCTCGTAGGCGCGGTGCCGGTTCTCCCGCAGCGCGAGCTGGTGCCAGCGCGGCCCGTACTCCCCGCCGCCCCGGATGTTCGCCAGCGCGTACGCACCGCCGCGGGACAGCCACGCGCGACCGAGCCCGCCGGAGTAGGACGGCCGCAGCGAGATCTCGAACCCGCCGTACCCGTACAGCAGCGTCGGCACCGGGCCGACGGCGTCGCGTGGCCGGACGAGGAAGTACGGCACCACGGTGCCGTCGTCCGAGGTCACGCGGTGCTGGGTGACCTCGTGCGTCGAGCCGTCGAAGAACGCCGGGGCCGCCTTGAGGTGCTCCGGCTCGCCGACGACGCCGTCGGGCCCGATGGTCGCGCGCCCGAACGTCGATGGCGTGAGGAACCCGGTGACCGTGAACCACACGTCCTCGGAGTCGACGCTGTCGACGGCGCGCAGCACGACCGTCCCGAGGGTCGGGGCGCCGAGGTCCGTCGGGGCGACGTCGACGCGGCGCCACCCGGCCGCCGTCGGCGTGAGGACCTGCACGCGGTCGGTGACGTCGTCCAGCAGCGTCAGCACGAGGTGCGAGCGCGTCCACGTGGTGGCCGCGAGCGACGTCGTCGGCGTGGGCTCGAACAGCACCTCGAGGTCGCGGTCACCGGCGAGGAAGGGGTCCAGGCGCGCGGCGAGCAGCGAGCCGCCCGCGTAGGTGGCGTCCCCGACCGTCCAGTCCTCGCGCAGCTCCACGAGCAGCCACTCCCGGTGCAGCCCGACCTCGGCGCTGTCCGGGACCTCGATGCGGACCAGGGCGTCGCCCTCGCCGAGGAGGTAGGCCTCCTGGTGGTAGAAGTCGAGGGCCCGCACGACGAGATCGCGCTCGAAGCCGGGCGTCCGGTCGTGGTGGGCGGACACGGCGAGGTCGGTGACCTCCGCCTCGAAGACGACCGGCGCCTCGGTCAGCGGCGTGCCGCGCGTCCAGCGCCGCACCTGCCGGGGGTAGCCGGACGTCGTCGTCGAGCCCTCGCCCGTGTCCGTCGTCAGCCACGTCGTGTCCGCGTCGATCCAGCTGACGCCGCCCTTGGCCTCCGGGCGCTCGAAGCCGCCGTCGACGAAGGTCCGGGTCTCGAGGTCGAACTCGCGCGTGACGTCCGCGTCCGAGCCGCCGCGCGACAGGTCGACCAGCGCCCGGCGGCAGTCCGGTCGCAGGATGCTCGCGCCGTGCCAGACCCAGCCCACGCCCTCGGCCGCGGACAGCGCGTCGAGGTCGAGCAGGACGTCCCACTCGGGCTCCGCGGTCCGGTAGCTCTCCAGCGTGGTGCGGCGCCACAGGCCGCGCTCGTGCTCCTCGTCCTGCCAGACGTTGTAGAGGTAGCCGCCCGCCTCCCCGACCCCGGGGATCTTGTCCCTGGAGTCGAGCACCTCGAGGATCTCGTCGCGGATCGTCGTGTGCAGCTCACCGCCGAGCCTTCCCAGCGCCTCGTCGTTGCGCTCGCGGACCCAGGCGAGCGCCTCGTCGCCGTCGACGTCCTCGAGCCAGAGGTACGGGTCCGGGGTGCCGGCGTCGTGGGCGGGAGCGGTGGTGCCGGTCGTGGGCGTCGCGGCGGTCGCCTCGTCCGGTGGGGCGTCGTCGTCGGCGGTCGCGGTGGTCGGAGGCGTCCCGGGAGTCGTCACGACGCCGATCCTTCGTGCTCCGCCACCCGGACGGCAACTCCGCCGCCCCGACGCCGCCCGCCCATCCGCGGGTCGGCCGGCGTCGAGCCCGCCGACTCTCGTCGATTCCGCCGGGTGCCACCGGCGGACTGGATGGAGACCGGCGGACCGGATGGAGGCCGGCGGGGTGGACGGACGCCGGCGGGGTGGACGACGGCGGCAGGGGCAGCCTCAGCGGCGCAGGTGCTCCAGCAGGTCGACGGCGCGCTCGTGGGTCTCGGGCAGCGGTTCGATCCAGATGCGCGGCGGCTGACGCAGGAGCTCGCCGATCGCCAGCTCCTCGGCGTGCGCGTTGACCTCCTCCCGCAGGCGGCTGACGATCCCGCCGAGGTCCCCCTCCCGGGCGACGAGGATCGCGAAGGCACCGCCGCCGAGCGCGGCCATCGGGTGGCCGTGGGGGAGCGCGGCGGTGAGCGCGCGCCCCATCGCGGCGGAGCGGGCGGCGCGCCGCCACGGGTGGTGATCCCCGATGGCGACGTCGACGAGCAGCAGCGCGTGGGTGACGAAGGCGTGGTGGGCGTGGCGTCGCGCGGCGCCATAGGTCTCGGACAGCCGGACCGCCAGGTAGTCGACCGTGGGCAGGCCGGACTCCGGGTCGACGCAGCTCGCGCGCATCGGGGCGTTCTCGAGGGCGGCGGCCCAGCCCTCGCACAGGGCGCGCAGGCACTCCAGGGGCGGGACCTCACCGATGACCTCGTACAGGACCGCGAAGTCGTCGAGGGTCTCGGCGATGCCGACGCCCGTCGAGCCGCGCATCTCCCCCAGGCGGTGGGCCGCCGGGGCCGCGAAGCCGTCGGAGGTCAGCGCCTCGGTCAGCGCGTCGACGGCCGGGTGGTACCAGTCGCCGGGGCGCAGCCACACGTGCTCGACCGTCCGGGCGCGCCACTGCTCGCGCAGCTCCACCGCCGGTGTCTGGGTCGTGTCCGTCCTCACGCGGGATGAGAGCGGGGCGCCCGGAGGTCATGACGCGACTTCGGGCTTCAGTTCGCGGGTGAAACGGCCGATGTCACTCGAAGGGTCCAGAGAAGGGGCCTCGGCGGCCGTGGGACGCTGGGCACCGAACACGCGTGGAGGCGCCATGACCGCTGTGGGCAGCGGGTGGGACCTCGCGAGCGATGCCGAGCTCATCACGGCGGTGCGCGCGGGCGACAGCTCGGCCTTCGGCGTGCTCTACGAGCGCCACGCCCCCGCCGCGCGCTCGGTGGCGCGGCAGTACAGCAACTCCCACGCGGACGCCGAGGACGCCGTCGCCGACGCCTTCTCGCGCGTGTTCGCGACCATCCGGACCGGCGGCGGCCCGGACGTGGCCTTCCGGGCCTACCTGTTCACGGTGCTGCGTCGCGTCGCCATGCACCGCATCGAGACCGGCCGCCGCGCGCAGCCGACGGACGACCTGGAGACCTTCGAGGCCGCGACCGGCCCCGGGGTCTCGACCGAGGAACCGGCGATGCTCGACTTCGAGCGGGGCGTCGTCTCGGAGGCCTTCCGGTCGCTGCCGGAGCGGTGGCAGGCGGTGCTCTGGTACACCGAGGTCGAGCAGATGGCGCCGGCGGACATCGCCCCCGTCCTCGGCCTCACGCCGAACGGTGTCGCGGCGCTGGCGTACCGCGCGCGGGAGGGCCTGCGGCAGGCGTACCTGCAGCAGCACCTCGCCGCGCCGCTGGACGACGCGTGCCGCATCGTCAACGCCAAGCTCGGCTCCTACGTCCGCGGAGGCCTCGCCAAGCGCGAGACGGCGCTCGTGGAGTCCCACCTCGACGAGTGCCTGGCGTGCCGGGCCCTCGTGCTCGAGCTGACCGACGTCAACCACGGCATGCGCGTGGTCATCGCCCCGCTCGTGCTCGGTGCCGTCTCCTGGGCGGTGCTCGAGGGCGTCGGCTTCGGGGGCGCGGTGGCGGCCGGTGCGGCCGGAGCCACGGGTGCGGCGGGAGCGGGTGGCGCGTCCGGTGCGGGCAGCGGCGGTGCGGGCGCCACCGGTGGTGGTGCGGGGAGCGCCGGTGGTGGTGCCGGCGGGAGCGCCGGGACCGTGTCCGGCAGCGCTGCGGGCGGTGCGGCAGGTGGCGGCTCGGCGGCCGGGGCCACGTCGGGCGCGGCCGCCGGCGGATCGCTCGCCGGCGCCGGTGCGGGCGCAGGCGTGGCCGCGGGTGCGGGCGCGTCGACGGGTGTGCTCGCCGGTGCGGGCGCGGCCGGGGTGGGCGCCGCGGCGCTGGCCGGCGCTGCCGTCGCCGGTGTGACCCGGGCGCCGAGCGCGTCGGCCTCCGGGACGACCGGGACGACGACGTCGACCGGTGCCGCCGGGGCGGGGACCGGCGCGGCCGGTTCCGGCGCGGCCGGCACGGGCGCTGCAGGTGGCGCGGCGGCGGGTGCCGGTGCGGCGGCCGGGACGGGCGCGGCCGCCGGCGGTCTCGCGGCGCTGCTCGGCGGCCTGCCCCTCGGTCTCGTGGCGGCGGCGACCGCTGCGGTGGTCGCGGCCGGCCTCGTCGTCGCGGGTGCGACGGGGATGTTCAGCGGTGGCAGTGACTCCGCCGCCACCCCGACGGCGCAGCAGCCGGGTCAGGAGCCGGGGGAGCAGGCGGACGGCGGGACAGGT
>NZ_CAMPHH010000028.1 GCF_946885855.1 uncultured Actinotalea sp.
CGTCCGACGCGACGCCCGCGCCGCGCTCCCGGGCCCGCCGGCCCCTCCTCATCGGTGGCCTCGCCGCCGTCCTGGCCGCCACGGGCGGCACCGTCGCCGTGGCCGGCGCCCACAAGACCGTCACCCTCGACATCGACGGCGCCACGACCACCGTCTCGACCTTCGCGGGCAGCGTCGCGGGCGTCCTCGAGGCCCACGACGTGGACCTCGGCCCGCGCGACGTCGTCGCCCCCGAGGCCGGCACCGCGCTCGCCAGCGGCGACGAGATCGTCGTCCGCCGGGCGCGGCAGGTCGTCGCCCTCGTCGACGGCCAGGAGAGCCACGTGTGGGTGACGGCCCTCGACGCCGACGACGCCCTCGCGAACCTCGCGGCGCGCGGCGGGGACGTGCGCCTCGTGGCGTCCCGGTCCGCCGACCGCACCGACCTGGGCGTCCGGCTGGACACCGACGGACCGGTCGACGTCGTCGTGGACGGGCAGACGCACGAGGTGCCGGACGCCTCCGTCGGCCTGGAGGCCGTGCTCGCCGGGCTCGACGTGGAGGTGGGGCCCCTCGACCGGGTCCAGGTGCACCACGTCCCGGCCGACGGCGGCTCCCGCCTCACGGTGACGGTGCAGCGCGTCGTCGCGGAGGAGCAGGCGACCGTGACCGAGGTGCCCTTCGAGCAGGTCGTCGAGGAGACGGACGCGCTCTACCGCGGACAGTCCGAGACGGCTGTCGCCGGCGTGGCAGGGGAGCGGACGGCCGTGCACCGGGTCGTGCTCGTGGACGGGGCCGAGGAGTCGCGGGTCCTGCTCAGCGACGGCGTCACCCGGGAGCCGGTCACCGAGGTCGTCCGGAAGGGGACCAAGGAGCGCCCTGCGCCCCGGCCCGCCCCGGCGCCCGTCCGTGCTGCGTCGTCGTCCGGGAGCAGCGACTCCGCCCCCGCGCCGGCCGCCTCGTCGGTCGGCGGGGACGTCTGGGCGGCGCTCGCCCGGTGCGAGTCCGGGGGCAACCCCACGATCGTCTCCAGCAACGGCCTCTACCACGGGCTCTACCAGTTCTCGGTGGCGACGTGGCAGTCCGTCGGCGGCAGCGGCCTGCCGAGCCAGGCCTCGCCGGCCGAGCAGACCGAGCGTGCCCAGATCCTCCAGGCGCGCTCCGGCTGGGGCCAGTGGCCCGCCTGCTCGCGCAAGCTCGGCCTGCGCTGAGCCGTCCGCAGCACAGCAGCACAGCAGCACGGCAGCACGGCAGCACGGCAGCACAGCAGCACGGCAGGACCGCCGCGACGCTGCACCGAGGGCCACCCGGCCCGCCGCCCCCGGGCAGGCGGGCCGGGTGGCCCTCGGCCTGTCCCCACTAGGCTCCTGCGCATGACAGACGCCCTGCTCGGTCCGGCCTCGATCCGTGACCTGGCCGGGCGCCTGGGCATCCGGCCCACGAAGTCGTGGGGGCAGAACTTCGTCGTCGACGCCGGCACCGTCCGCAAGATCGTCCGCACCGCCGGGGTCCGGCACGGCGAGCACGTCGTCGAGGTCGGCCCGGGTCTCGGGTCGCTCACCCTCGGGCTGCTCGAGGCGGGCACGCACGTCGTCGCGGTGGAGATCGACCCGACGCTGGCGCGGCAGCTGCCGCTGACCGTCGCCGAGCGCCTCCCGCAGGCCGCGGACCGGCTCGAGGTCGTGGCCGCCGACGCGCTCACCGTCACCGCGCTGCCCGGCCCGCCGCCGACGGCGCTCGTCGCGAACCTGCCGTACAACGTCGCGGTGCCGGTCCTGCTCACCTTCCTCGAGCGCTTCGACTCGCTCGAGCGCGTGCTGGTCATGGTGCAGGCCGAGGTGGCGGACCGGCTCGTCGCACCGCCCGGCTCGCGCACGTACGGGATCCCGTCGGCCAAAGCCGCCTGGTACGCCGACGCGCACCGCGCGGGCTCGATCGGCCGTGCGGTGTTCTGGCCGGTCCCGCGCGTCGACTCGGCCCTCGTCGCGCTCGAGCGCCGGGACCCGCCGTCGACGACGGCGTCGCGGCAGGCCGTCTTCGCCGTCGTCGACGCCGCCTTCGCGCAGCGACGCAAGACGCTGCGGGCGGCCCTTGCAGGCCTGGCCGGGTCCGGCGAGGCCGCCGAGCGCGCGCTGCGCGCCGCCGGGGTGGACCCGACCACGCGGGGTGAGCGGCTCGACGTCGGCGGGTTCGCGCGGATCGCCGAGGCGCTGGCCGCGTGACGGCTGTCCCCGGCGGGCCGGGGCCACGGTCGAGGGGTGTCGCGGCGCGTGGCAGGGTTGTCCCGTGACCAACCGCGCCGCGACCGCCGACGTCCGGGTCCGCGCTCCCGGGAAGATCAACCTCGCGCTCGCGGTGGGCCGGCCCGATCCCGACGGCTACCACCCGCTCGCCACGGTGTTCCAGGCGGTCTCCCTGGTCGAGGAGGTCACGGCGCGTCCGGCCCAGGACTTCGCGCTGACCGTCGAGGGGCTGCACGCGGACCGGGTGCCGACGGACGCGTCAAACCTCGCGCTGCGCGCCGCCCACCGTCTGGCCGAGCACGTCGGGATCACCGACGGCGTGCACCTGCACGTGCGCAAGGGCGTCCCCGTCGCCGGCGGGATGGCGGGCGGCTCCGCCGACGCCGCCGCGGCCCTGCTCGCGTGCGACACCCTGTGGCGCACCGGGCTGCCGCGGCAGGAGCTCAGCGAGCTCGCCGCGACACTGGGCGCCGACGTGCCGTTCGCGCTGCTCGGGCAGACGGCGGTCGGCCGCGGGCGCGGCGACGTGCTGACGCCGGCGCTGAGCCGCGGGGAGTACCACTGGACGCTCGCGCTGCAGGACCACGGCCTGTCCACGCCGGAGGTCTTCCGGGCGTTCGACGCCGTCCTCGGCGGGGTCGAGGGCGAGCCGGTGGCCGACGCCGCGCTCCTGCGGGCGCTGAGCACGGGTGACCCCGCCGCGGTGGGAGCCGTCCTGAGCAACGACCTCCAGGTCGCGGCCCTGGAGCTCGCGCCGCACCTGGCCGAGACGCTCGCCGTCGCGGAGGACGCCGGGGCGCTGGGCGTCGTCGTGAGCGGCTCGGGGCCCACCGTCGCGGCCCTCGCGCGGTCCCGGCAGCACGCCGTCGCCGTCGCGGCCGCCCTGACCGCGGCGGGCGTGGCCGACGGCGTGCTCACCGCGACCGGGCCTGTGCCGGGTGCGCGCGTCGTGGCGACGGACCGGGCCGGGTCCGGTCAGCCGGCGGACCGCCGCTGATGGCGCACCTGCTCGGCCTCGACGCCGTCTCCCTCACCGTGGGCACCCGCACCCTGCTGGACGGCGTCAGCCTCGGTCTGGACGACGGCCTGCGGGTCGGCGTCGTCGGGCCGAACGGGGCGGGGAAGTCGACGCTGCTGCGGCTGCTGGCCCGGCGGCAGGACCCTGACGCCGGCCGGATCACCCACGCCGGCGGGCTCCGGGTCGGTCTGCTGGACCAGCGCGACGAGCTGCCCGACGGCACGACGATCCGCGAGACCGTGCACGGCACGGCCGAGACCCACGCGTGGGCGCGGGACGCGCGCGTGCGTGCCGTGCACACCGGGCTCCTGGCCGACCTCGACCTCGACGCCGACGTCGCGACGCTGTCCGGTGGGCAGCGCCGACGTGTCGCCCTCGCGGCGCTGCTGGTCGAGGAGCACGACGTCCTCCTGCTCGACGAGCCGACGAACCACCTCGACGTCGAGGGCGTCGCGTGGCTCGCCGAGCACCTCACCGAGCGCTTCGGCGGCGGGTCGGGCGCGCTCGTCGTCGTCACCCACGACCGGTGGTTCCTCGACGCGGTGTGCACCCGGATGTGGGAGGTCACCGGCAGCCGGCACGGAGACACGCGGGGCGGCACGGTGCTGCCGTACGAGGGCGGGTACGCGGCCTACGTGCTGGCGCGGGCCGAGCGGACCCGCCAGGCCGCCGTGACGGCGGAGAAGCGGGACAACCTCCTGCGCAAGGAGCTGGCGTGGCTGCGTCGCGGCGCGCCGGCGCGCACGAGCAAGCCGCGCTTCCGGCTCGACGCGGCGGCGGCGCTCATCGCCGACGAGCCGCCACCGCGGGACAGCCTCGAGCTGGCCCGCACGGCCACGGCCCGCCTGGGCAAGCAGGTGCTCGACGTCGAGGACGTCACGGTGGCCGTGCCGACGCCCGACGGGACGGGGGAGCGGGTCCTGCTCGACGACGTCACGTGGCGCCTCGGTCCCGGTGACCGCTTCGGCCTCGTCGGCGTCAACGGCGCCGGCAAGACGACGCTCCTGCGGCTCCTCACCGGGGAGGTCCCGCCTCGGTCCGGCCGGGTCCGGCGCGGGAAGACCGTCGTCGTGGCGACGCTGAGCCAGGACGTGACCGAGCTCGACGAGCTCGGTGACCTGCGCGCCGTCGAGGTGGTGGAGCGCGAGCGGCGGACGACCCAGGTCGGCGGCAAGGAGCTCACCGCGGCCCAGCTCGTCGAGCGGCTCGGGTTCGCCCGCGAGCGCGCCCAGACGCTGGTCCGCGACCTGTCCGGGGGTGAGCGCCGCCGGCTGCAGCTGCTGCGGCTGCTGGTGGGCGAGCCGAACGTCCTGCTCCTCGACGAGCCCACGAACGACCTCGACACCGACACCCTCGCCGCCGTCGAGGACCTGCTCGACGGCTGGCCCGGCACGCTCGTCGTCGTCTCGCACGACCGCTACCTGCTCGAGCGCGTGTGCGACCGGCAGTGGGCGCTCCTGGGCGACGGGGCGCTGCGCGACCTCCCGGGCGGGGTGGAGCAGTACCTCGAGCTGCGCCGCGCGGCGCCGTCGTCGGGTGCGGCCCCCGGCACCTCGCGGCCCGGCGCTGCCGGCGACGAGGCCCCGGGGCCCGGTGGCGACGACGACGGCGGCCCGCTCGGGGCCACCGGTCCGGGCGCGACGGGCGGCGACGCGGCGCCCAGCCCGGCCGAGGTGCGGGCCGCGCGCAAGGAGATCGCCCGCATCGAGCGGCGCCTGCAGCGCATCGCGGAGGCGGAGGAGCGGCTGCACGCCCGCATGGCGGAGGTCGCGACGGACCACGCCGCCGTGACGGCCCTGGACACCGAGGCGCGCGGCCTGGCGGCCGAGCGGGAGCAGCTCGAGGAGGAGTGGCTGGCGGCTGCGGACGTCGCCGGCTGACGGCGAGGACGGAGGCGACCGGGTCCGACGGGGTCCGAGGGTCAGGCGTCGAACGGTGCGACGAGGACCCGCAGCAGGTCGGCGAGGGTCGTCCGGTCACCCTCGGGCAGGTCGGCGAGGAGGTCGCGCTCGGTGCCCAGGAGGTCCGCGAGCGCGGCGTCGACCCGCTCCAGGCCCGCCGGCGTCAGGCGCACGAGGACCCCGCGTCGGTCGCCCGGGGCGGGGCGCCGCTCCACGAGGCCGCGCGCCGCGAGTCGGTCGATGCGGTTCGTCATCGTCCCGCTCGTGACGAGCGTCTGCTGCACGAGCGTCCCGGGGGAGAGCTGGTAGGGCTCTCCGGTGCGGCGCAGCGCCGAGAGGACGTCGAACTCCCACAGCTCGAGGTCGTGCCGGTCGAACGCCGTGCGCCGGGCGAGGTCGAGGTGGCGGGCCAGGCGGCTCACGCGGGAGAGGACCTCCAGCGGCGCGACGTCCAGGTCCGGCCGCTCGCGTCGCCACGCCTCGACGATGCGGTCGACCTCGTCGGTCACCGCTGCTCCCCGTCCAGGAGCGTGGGCTTGCGCTGCAGCCCGGCCAGCCCGTTCCAGGCGAGGTTGACCAGGTGCGCGGCGACCTCCTGCTTGCCGGGCTTGCGTGCGTCGAGCCAGTACTGGCCGGTGAGGGCGACCATGCCCACGAGCATCTGCGCGTACAGCGGCGCGGTCCGCGGGTCGAGCCCGCGCTTGGTGAACTGTGCCGCGAGCAGGTGCTCGACCTGCATGGCCACGTCGCCGATGAGGCTCGAGAAGGTCCCCGTCGACTGGGTGACGGGCGAGTCCCGGACGAGGATGCGGAACCCGTCCGTCGACGTCTCGATGTAGGTGAGCAGGGCCAGCGCCGTGCTCTCGACGAGCTGCTGCGGGTGGCCGCCGGCTTCCAGGGCCGCCGTGAGCGACCCGGTGAGCGCCTGGATCTCGCGGTCGACGACGACGGCGTACATGCCCTCCTTGCCGCCGAAGTGCTCGTACACGACGGGCTTGGAGACCTGGGCCCGCGCGGCGATCTCCTCCACGCTCGTACCCTCGAAGCCCTTCTCCGCGAAGAGCTGGCGGCTCACGTCGAGCAGCTGCTCGCGCCGCTGCGTGCCGGTCATCCGCGCCCGCGCCGGCCGCTTGCTCGAGGAAGCCACGGCCCCATCATGCCGTGCGGGTCCGACGAGCCCGTTCGCGGCCGGCTCTCCCGGGCATCCCGGGCCCCCCGGCGACGTCGGCGCCACCGGCGGGCTGGCAGGATGGGGCACCGTCCGGCGGCCCCGAGGGCGGCGCCGGTCCGCCCTGGTGTAACGGCAGCACGCAGGCCTTTGGAGCCTTGCGGTCCAGGTTCGAATCCTGGGGGCGGAGCCCCGGGCGCCCTCCCCGCCCGGCCACGGCGGGGAGGACCCGCGCCGCTCACCGGGTGCCTTGGTCGGCCGCCTGCCCCCGGGGCGCGGCGGTAGAGTGACGTCACGCCAGGACCATCGCCTCGCGGGCGCGCACCCAGGAGCCCGCGGAACGGCAGATCCGACGGGAGACCGAGTGACCACCCCACGCCCTGCCGCCGTCGTCGTGCTCGCCGCAGGGGAGGGCACCCGGATGCGGTCGGCGACGCCGAAGGTCCTCCACACGCTCGCGGGGCGCTCGATGCTGGGCCACGCGCTCGTCGCCGCGCGGTCGCTCGAGCCGGAGCTCCTGACCGTGGTCGTCCGCCACGAGCGGGACCGGGTCGCGGCCCACGCCCTCGAGCTGGACACCGGCGTCCTCGTCGCCGACCAGGACGACGTGCCCGGCACCGGTCGCGCCGTCCAGTGCGCCGTGGGCACGCTCGAGGCGGCGGCGCGCGCGCGGGCCGTCGGTGCGGGGCGGGACCACGACGGCGCCCTCGAGGGACCGGTCGTGGTGCTCGCCGGAGACATCCCGATGCTCGACGGCGGGACGCTGCGCGAGCTGCTGGCCGCCCACGTCGCCGACGGCAACGCCGTCACCGTGCTGACCACCGAGGTGGCGGACGCCACGGGGTACGGACGCGTCGTGCGCGACCCGGCGACGGGCGAGGTCACCGGGATCGTCGAGCACAAGGACGCCGACGACGCCCAGCGGGAGATCCGCGAGATCAACTCCTCGGTGTACGTCTTCGACGCCGCCGTCCTGCGCGGCGCGCTCGGCCGTCTCGGACGCGACAACGCCCAGGGCGAGGTCTACCTCACCGACGTGCTCGCGATCGCACGGGCCGACGGCGGCGCGGTGCGGGCCCTGCGGGTGGACGACCCGTGGCTCGTCGAGGGCGCCAACGACCGCGCCCAGATGTCCGTGCTCCGCGCCGAGATGAACCGGCGCATCGTGCACGACTGGATGGTCTCCGGCGTCACGGTCGTCGACCCCGCGACGACCTGGATCGACATCGAGGCCGAGCTCGAGCCCGACGTCACGGTCCTGCCGGGGACGCAGCTGCTCGGCCGGACCACGGTGGCGCGTGACGCCGTCGTCGGCCCGGACACGACACTCACCGACGTGCACGTCGGCGCCGGTGCCCAGGTGGTCCGGACCCACGGCACGTCGTCGACGATCGGTGCCGGCGCCGTCGTCGGGCCCTTCGCCTACCTGCGTCCGGGCACCGAGCTGGGTGCCGGGGGGAAGATCGGCGCGTACGTCGAGACGAAGAACGCGCAGATCGGGGCGCACTCCAAGGTGCCGCACCTGTCGTACGTCGGGGACGCGACGGTGGGCGAGCACAGCAACGTCGGCGCCGGGACGATCTTCGTCAACTACGACGGCGTCACCAAGGCCCGCAGCACGGTGGGCGATCACGTGCGCATCGGCTCCGACAACGCGATCGTCGCGCCCGTGACCATCGGCGACGGGGCCTACACCGGTGCCGGATCGGTGATCCGCGAGGACGTGCCGGCGGGTGCGCTGGGCGTGAACACGGCTCCGCAGCGCACGATCGACGGCTGGGTGCTGCGCCGACGGGAGGGCACGGCCTCGGCGCGTGCCGCCGCCGCGGCACTGCGCGGCGACGACGACGTCGCGCTCTCGCCCCAGGCGCAGGCCGAGCGGGCGCGCGCAGCCCAGCACGACGGCTGACGGCGCCCGACGCCCCCACCGGAACTTCACCCCCCGCCACCGAGAGAAGGCCTGCCGCAGATGACCGGGATCACGTCGAGCGACGGCGAGAAGCGCCTCGTCCTCATGTCGGGGCGCGCCCACCCCGAGCTGGCCGAGGACGTGTCGCGCGCGCTGGGGGTCGAGCTGCTGCCGACGACGGCGTACGACTTCGCCAACGGCGAGATCTACGTCCGGTTCAGCGAGAGCGTGCGGGGGACCGACGCGTTCGTCCTGCAGAGCCACACGGCGCCGATCAACCAGTGGATCATGGAGCAGCTGCTCATGGTCGACGCCCTCAAGCGGGCGTCGGCCAAGACCATCACCGTGGTCCTGCCGTTCTACGGCTACTCGCGCCAGGACAAGAAGCACCGGGGGCGGGAGCCCATCTCGGCCCGGCTGGTCGCGGACCTGTTCAAGACCGCCGGCGCCGACCGCCTCATGAGCGTGGACCTCCACGCCGCCCAGACGCAGGGGTTCTTCGACGGACCGGTCGACCACCTCTGGGCGATGCCGCTGCTGGTCGACTACGTGCGCACCCGGGTCGACCTGAGCAACGTCGCCGTGGTCTCGCCCGACGCCGGCCGGATCCGCGTCGCCGAGCAGTGGGCGGCGAAGCTCGGCGGCTGCCCGCTGGCCTTCATCCACAAGACGCGCGACATCACCGCGCCGAACCGATCGGTGGCGAACCGCGTGGTCGGCGACGTCGAGGGCAGGACCTGCATCCTCACCGACGACCTCATCGACACCGGCGGGACGATCGCGGAGGCCGTGCGCGTGCTGCTCGCGGCCGGGGCCAAGGACGTCATCGTCGCGGCGACGCACGGCGTGCTGTCCCACCCGGCAGCGCAGCGGCTCCAGGAGTGCGGGGCCCGGGAGATCGTCGTCACCGACACCCTCCCCATCAGCGAGGACCGGCACTTCGAGAAGCTCACGGTCCTGTCCATCGCCCCGCTGCTGGCCCGCGCCATCCGCGAGGTGTTCGACGACGGCTCGGTGACCTCGCTGTTCGACGGCGCGTCCTGAGGGAAGCGACCTCCCGTTCCGGTCGGTCGAGGCCGCCGCAGACGCCGCGTGCCTGGGGTAGGATCGGCAGCCGTGCCTCGGCGAGGGACGTCGGACGGCCGCACCACGGCAGCTCCTTCGAGCAGCTGCTGACGAGCGGGCCCCCGGCTCCGTGATTCGACGTGGCGGCCGTCCCGCGCGTCCGTCCTGCGTCCCGCGCCGAGGCCGCCCGCCGGGACCCCACCCCGGTCCCCGAGTGCCACCGAACCACACCCAGGAGCCACCGTGTCCGAGATCAAGCTCGCCGCCACCACCCGCACCGAGTTCGGCAAGGGAGCGGCCCGCCGCATCCGCCGTGCCCACCAGATCCCGGCCGTCATCTACGGCCACGGCGAGGCGCCCGTGCACATCACGCTGCCGGGGCACGAGACGATGCTCGCGCTGAAGGGCCACGCCAACGCCCTGCTCGCCATCGAGCTGGAGGGCAAGACCCAGCTCGCGATCGCCAAGGACGTGCAGCGTGACCCGATCAAGCCGGTCATCGAGCACATCGACCTCCTCGCGGTCCGCGCCGGCGAGAAGATCGCCGTCGACATCCCGGTGCACGTGACCGGCCAGTCGGCAGCGGAGACGGTGTCGCTCGTCGAGGCGCAGGTGCTGCACGTCGAGGCGGAGGCGACCCACATCCCCGAGTACTTCGAGGTCTCGATCGAGGGCCTCGAGGCCGGCACCACGGTGACGGCGGGCGAGGTCGCCCTGCCGTCGGGCGTCACCCTCCTGACCGACCCGGAGACCGCCGTCGTCGTCGTCGCGCAGGAGCGGGTCGAGGAGGAGGCCGAGGAGGGCGAGGAGACTCCGGGCGAGGAGGCCGCCGCCGGGGCGCCCGCCGAGTCGGAGGCGACCGAGGAGGCCTGAGGCCCCTGGTCCGGCACAAGCGCATGCACGACGACGCCCGGTCCCCGAGGGGGCCGGGCGTCGTCGTCCCCGACCCTGATCGCGGAGGACCCCCATGACGGACCCCTGGCTCGTCGTCGGCCTGGGCAACCCGGGCCCCGCCTACGCCGGGAACCGGCACAACGTCGGCCAGATGGTGCTCGACGAGCTGGCCGGTCGGACGAAGGCGTCCTTCACGTCGCACCGCAGCCGTGCCCAGGTCGCCGACGTGCGCCTGGGGGTCCTGCCGGGCGGGGCACCGGGGCCGCGTGTCCTCCTGGCCAAGCCGCGGTCCTACATGAACGTGTCGGGTGGTCCCGTCGCGAGCCTGGCCGCCTACCTGCAGGTGCCGGTCGAGCGGATCCTCGTGGTGCACGACGAGCTCGACATCCCCTTCGCCCAGGTCCGCCTGAAGCGGGGCGGCGGAGAGGGCGGGCACAACGGGCTGCGCAGCATCAGCTCCGCGGTCGGCAGCAAGGACTACGTGCGGGTCCGGGTGGGCGTCGGTCGGCCACCGGGCCGGATGGACGCTGCGGACTTCGTGCTCAAGGACTTCGGGTCGGTGGAGCGCAAGGAGCTGCCCTGGTTGCTCGACGCGGCGGCGGACGCGGTCGAGATGGTCGTGCTCGAGGGGTTGGAGGCCGCGCAGCGGAGGTTCCACGCGCCTGGCTGACCGGCAGGCTCCTCGGGGACCGGTCGGGTGAAAACGGACATACGATCTGCAAGTCGGGCGAACACGGCGATATCCTCTGGGGGTCAGCTCCACCAGGAGGGGGTCCTCGTGACGACCACCGCAGTTCGCCCGCTCACCTTCCCTGGTGACGACCGACGCGGGCGGGCTGCAGGTCCGCGGGCGTCGTGGGCGTCGACACGGCCGTTCGACCCGGACCGGCCGTTGGTCGCCTCGGCGGCGGCCGGTGACAGGACGCGGACCTGGGACCAGGCGGCCCGTGTCCTCCAGCTCCGCGTCCTCGTGACCGACACCGCGGCCTTCGCCGCCACGATCACCCCCACGCTGTGGAGCCTGGACATGGTGAACGGTCGGGGCGCTGCCGTCGGTCTCCTCGCGCTCGCCGTCGCCCTCGCGTCGATCGCGGCCCTGCGCGGCTACTCGCGCCGCATCCTCGGCAACGGTGTGACGGAGTACCAGACCGTCCTCCGGGCCGCGGCCTCCACCGCGGTGCTGCTCATGGCAGCAGCCTTCACGTTCGAGGTGGACCTTCCGCGTCGGGTGGTCCTCGTGGCGGTGCCCGCCGGCGCCGTGCTCGCCCTCGCGTGCCGGTATGGACTGCGGAAGCACCTCCACCGCCAGAGGGCGCGCGGGCACGCGATGATGCGGACGCTCGTGGTCGGGGAACCGCAGGACGTCTCGGGCGTCGTGTCGAACCTGCGGCGCGCGAGGTTCCACGGCCATGAGGTCGTGGGGGTCTGCGTGCCCGACCTGGACGTGGCCGGTCCGGAGGTGGACGTCCCGGTGCTCGGCGCGATCGCCGACATCCCGCAGCTGGTCGTCGACGCCCACGCGGACGTCGTCGTCGTCGCGGGGTCGCCCCTGGGGCCCGACGCCCTCCGTCGCCTCTCGTGGGCGCTGGACCGGGCGGGGGCACGGATGGTCGTGGCGCCCGGGCTCGTCGAGGTGACGGCGCCGCGCCTGAGGCTCATGCCCGCCGCCGGGCTCTCGCTCCTCGAGGTCGAGGTCGGCACGCCCAAGCCGCGACTCGCCGCCAAGTCGGCGATGGACCGTGTCCTGGGGACGCTGCTCCTCCTCGGCGCAGCCCCGGTCATCGCGGTCGCGGCGCTGGCCGTCCGGCTCACGTCCGAGGGGCCGGTGTTCTACCGCCAGACACGCATCGGGATCGACGGACTGCCCTTCACCATGTGGAAGATTCGCAGCATGTACGTCGACGCCGATGCGCGCCGAGCGGCGCTGGCGGACGGGAACGAGGGCGCGGGCGTCCTGTTCAAGCTCCGTGAGGACCCACGGGTCACCCCGGTGGGTCGCGTGCTGCGCCGGCTGTCCCTGGACGAGCTCCCGCAGCTGCTCAACGTCGTCAAGGGCGACATGTCGCTCGTCGGCCCCCGGCCCCCGTTGGAGGCCGAGGTCGAGCAGTACGACGACCCTGTGCAGCGCCGTCTGCGTGTCAAGCCCGGGCTGACCGGCCTGTGGCAGGTGTCCGGCCGGTCCGACCTCAGCTGGGAGGAGTCGGTCCGCCTCGACCTGCGCTACGTGGACAACTGGTCCGTGGCGATGGACCTCGTGATCCTGTGGAAGACGGCGCGCGCCGTGCTGCGGGGCTCCGGCGCCTACTGAGCGGGACCGGCGGTCGACGGCTCCCGCACGGCGGACGGCTCCCCCGCCCCGAGGGGCTGCGGGAGCCGTCGCGCTGCGGTGCGCCGCGTGGGCCGCTCGTCCGAGCGGGGGTTCAGATTGGTCGACCGGTGTCGTGCCACACGTTGCTGCTGTCCCAGCTCGTGTTGGGCCCCAGGTTCCCCTTCACCCCGTAGCGGAAGTTCCGCTCGAACCGGTTGCCGCTGAAGGCGCACGCGGCACCGGTCGTACCACCCCCACCGCCGTTGACGGTGAGATTCCCACCGTTCATGAGGTTGCCCTCGACGACGCACCCCCGGACGATCCCGTCCTCCTCGCCGAACTGGAGGGCGGCATTGCCGAACATCCCGGTGCTCGGGTTGAAGATCTGGATGTTGTTGCGGCGGATGACGATGTTGCTCTTGCCGCTGACGATCTGGATCGCGTCCGTGTGGTTGTCGCCCACCTGGACGAGGTGGTGGATGTAGGAGTCCTCGATGACGACGTTGCCGCCCGCGACACGGGGTCCCTCGCCGATGTTGTGGATGTTCACCCGGCGCAGCGTGTACTTGTTGTAGGCGACCGCCGGGCCGAGCTTCCCGTTCCCGTCGATCTCGGTGTTCTCGACCACCAGGTTGACACCGTTGTTGCGGATCGGGATGTTCCCGGTGCTGCGGATGCGCGTGTTCCGGATCGTGACGTTGTCGGCGTTGACGGTGACCGTCCCCGAGATGTCCAGCCCGTCGACGACAGCGCCCGCCGTGGTGATGGTGAGCGACCCGGAGGGCCGCAGCGCGACGCCCGCGGGGACGCCCGTGGTCGCGGCGGTGGGGTGGCCGGCCGTGGGCGCGACCGGCGAGGTCGGTGGCGGCGCCGGTGCCTCGGGCACGACGGCCCCCGGGTCCTGCGGCACGTAGAAGCCGACCACGTCGACGCTGAGGCCGCCGTCGCCCGCGTTCTCGTACAGCGTCACGGCGTCACCCTCGGCGCCCCCGAGCTTGAGGATCGCCGGGTTGGAGACGTCCGCCCGTGGCCGAGGGTTGAGCACCGACGAGCGCCGGCATCTCTCCACCGTGGTCCCGGTGGGGCACGCGGAGACGAAGGAGACGCGCGTCGTCCGCGTCGACGTGACGTTGACGAGTGTCGCGGACGCGGGGAGGGCACCACGGGGGACGCGGACGGTGGTCAGGCCGCCGGGCCCGAGCCGGACGTGCTCGAGCACCCGGACCGCGTCGATCGGGACGAAGCGCGCGGCCTCCGGCGGCGCCACGTCGGCGCGGACGTACCAGCCCAGGACGTCCACCATGACGATGACCGGGTGCGAGTCGTTGTACAGGCGGAAGGTCCGGGGGTCCGCGCTGACGTCCACCACGGCCATGTTGGGGCGGTCCACGCCGGGGTGCACGTTCAGGGTCGAGGTCCGCCGGCAGGCGTCCAGGGCCTGGTTCGGGGGGCACGCCGAGAGGTAGGTGGCGCCTGCGGCACCCGCCCCGGTGACGTTCACGGCGACCGCCACGGCGCCCGGCGGGGGGGTGCCGAGCGGGACGTCGACCACGGAGCCGGGGGCCATGGATGTCGGCGGCAGCACGCGCTCGGGTGCTCTCGGCAGGAAGAGGGCGCCCTCGGGGGCGTAGAAGCCCTGCAGGTCCACCACGACCTTCACGGAGCCGGCGTTGTTGTAGAGCGTGACCGCGTCCTTGCCGTACCCACCCAGACTGACGGTCACCTGGGCCGCGACGTCCTCGCCCGGGAGGGGGTTGAGCGCGGAGGTGCGGCGGCAGGTCGGCAGGTCCGTCCCCGCGGGGCACGCGGAGATGAAGCTGTCCGTCGTCGCACCGGTCGCCGTGACGTTGAGCCGTGCGGCGACCGCTCCGGCAGGGAGGTCGGGGACGGCGAACGTGAAGGAGCCACCGGACCCGATCGTCGTGCCGGTGACGATCCGACGGGGCGCCACCGCGACGTACCCACTACCGACCGGCTGCGGTGCGGCGACGACACTCGTGATCGAGGCCGGTACCGGCGTCGCCGCTGCGGACGGACCGGCGGGGGCCACGACGCAGAGCAGGGCCAGGGCGGCCACGACGAGGCGCCCTCGCTCGGACCCGGTGCGGGGACGGGGCTGCTGCCGGCGCGGACCGCCGGGACGGGACGGGTGCATCCTGCGCTCTCCATCGTTGTGGTGGCCTGGCGCACCACTGGGGTGCCATGGCTTTGCGTCCCCGCCTCGCGACGGGTTTGCCTTTTCAGTCCTAGGAATCGGCAGGGCGGCCGCGGGGTGGAGAACTTCACCCGGTCGAACCGGCGCCGCAGCTGCATCATGACCTAGCCTCGCGAGGGCAGGATGGCGCCGGTCGGCCGTTCACCCCGGTCATGCCGGGGCGAACCGGGACGAGCCCGGCGCACCATCCGTTTGTGACGTGATGAGCATCATGTCGACCGCGCGGAGCGTCGCGGGAGGCGGCTCGAAGAGGGGAAGACCGTGGTTCGTGTCCTGATCATCGTCCAGAACCTCTCGGTCCCGTTGGACCGTCGTGTGTGGCTGGAGTGCCAGGCGCTCGTCTCCGCGGGACACCAGGTGTCCGTCATCTGCCCCCGGGACGAGGGCGAGCCCGCGCACCGCACCCTGGACGGCGTCCGGATCCACACGTACCGGCCGCCGAGGCCGCGCACCGGTGTGATGGGTTACCTGGTCGAGTTCGTGTACTGCTGGCTCCGGACGGCGGTCCTCTCCGTCCACGTCGCTCGGCGTGAGGGCTTCGACGTCATCCAGGCCTGCAACCCGCCCGACACCTACTGGCTGCTCGCCCTCCTGTGGCGACTGTTGGCACGCAAGCGCTTCGTGTTCGACCAGCACGACCTCAACCCCGAGGTGTACGAGGCGCGGTTCGGACGCCGCGGCGTGCTGCATCGCGGCCTGCTGCTGCTCGAGCGCGCCACGTACGCCACTGCGGACCACGTCATCTCGACCAACGAGTCGTACCGCACGATCGCACGACGGCGGGGGAGGCTGCCGCTGTCGCGCACGACGGTCGTCATGAGCGCTCCCGACCCGTTCACCATGTACCGGGGCGAGGCCGTGCCCGAACTGCGGCACGGCCGCGCGCACCTCGTCTGCTACCTGGGCATCATGGGACCGCAGGACGGCGTCGACCGCCTCCTCGGGGCCATCGACCACGTGGTGCACGGGATGGGCCGGTCCGACGTGCACTTCGGGTTGCTGGGCTTCGGCGACTGCCTGGAGGAGCTCAAGGCCGACGCGCACCGCCGCGGCGTCGCCGACTTCGTGACCTTCACCGGCAAGGTGGGGCCGCCGGAGATCCGACGGTGGCTCTCGACGGCCGACCTCGGCGTCACGCCCGACCCGAAGAACCCCTTCAACGACCACTCGACCATGAACAAGACTCTCGAGTACATGGCGCACGAGCTGCCCGTCGTGGGGTTCGACCTCAAGGAGAACCGCCTGTCCGCCGGGGAGGCCGGTGCGACCGTCTTCGAGGACGACGACGCGGCTCTCGCGCGGGCGATCGTCGAGCTGCTCGACGACCCGGGCCGTCGAGCGGCGATGGGAGCTGCCGGGCGCCGTCGGATCGAGCAGGAGCTGTGCTGGCAGCGCCAGGCCGACGCGTACGTCGGTGTCTTCGCCGCGCTGACGAGGTGAGCGGACCCGAACCCGTGCTCGCCTGGGACGGCTCGCCCGAGTCGTCCGACGGCACGGTCGGACGACTCGGGCGATGGGGCGGAGCAGCCCCTCAGACCGCTTCCTTCGTGTCGTGCCAGCGGTTGTTGCGCCAGGAGGTGTTCGGCCCGAGGTTGCCCTTGACCCCGTAGCGGAAGTCGCGCTGGAACTCGTTGTCGGCGAACGAGCAGGCAGCGCCGGTCGTGCCGCCGCCACCCCCGTTGACGGTCAGGTTGCCGCCGTTCATGAGGTTGCCCTCGACGACGCACCCCCGGACGATCCCGTCCTCCTCGCCGAACTGCAGGGCGGCGTTGCCGAACCGCTGGGTCGCCGGGTTGTAGGCCTGGATGTTGTTGCCCCGGATGACGATGTTCTCCTTGCCGCTGACGATCTGGATGGCATCGGTGTGGTTGTCGCCCACCTGGACCAGGTGGTGGATGTACGAGTCCTCGATGACGACGTTGCCACCGGCGATGCGGGGGCCTTCCGCGACATCGTGGATGTTGACCCGACGGAGCGTGTACTTGTTGTAGGCCACTGCCGGGTTCCCCATGCCCTGGCCGTCGATCTCCGTGTCCTCGATCACGAGGTTGGAGCCGTGGTTGCGGACAGGGATCGCTCCGGTGTTCCGGATCCGGGTGTTGCGGATCGTCACGTCGTCCGCCCTGACCGTCACCGTCCCGGTGATGTCGAGACCGTCGATCACGGCACCGTGCTCGGTGATGGTGAGGGAGCCGGAGGGGCGCAGGGCTGTACCGGCCGGCACCCCTGTCGTCGATGCGTCGGGGTGGGTGCCGTCGGACGGTGCCGTGACGGGTGCCGGTGCCGGTGCGGGTGCCGGTGCAGGAGCGGGAGCGGGAGCAGGTGCCGGTGCAGGTGCCGGTGCGGGAGCCGGTGCGGGAGCCGGTGCCGGTGCCGGTGCCGGCTCGGGTGCCGGTGCGGGCCCGGGTGCCGGCGCGGGTGCCGCCTCGCGGGCACGCCTCGACGGTTCGCGGTCGACGTGCTCACGGCCGGGGACCTCCTTGCCGCGTGCCCAGCCGAGGACGCCCTTCGCGCGCGCCGCTCGGCTGAGGTGGGCAGCCAGCTCCGGCTCGAACATCCGGAAGAAGAAGGCAGCCATCGCCCCCACGTCGTCCGACGTGGGACGGGCGAGACCGTTGTGGCGGACGACCACGGCTCGTGGGCCGCGGTCGGGGATCGCGCTGCGGCCGTCGGCAGCGACGCTCACCGCGGGCGCGACCGCCGGAGGGGCGGACGACGCGCCGGCCGGGACGCTGACCGTGAGGGCCAGCCCTGTGGCCAGGGCGATGGACAGGTGCTTGCGGCTGTGCGTTCGGGTAGCTGACACGATGGTTCTCCGTGGGTTCGGTGGCCTGGCGGACCGCGGGGGTCCCATGGCTCTGCGCCCCTGCCTCGCGGCAGGGTGGCCTTTGTCGTTCACGAGTGCCCGACGACCGCGCCGTAGCGGCTCGTCGGTCGGTGTCAAGTTGCGACACGGGTCCGAAGGGGTGAACTATGCGCGCCCTGGCTCGGAAGGGGAACGCCGGGTCGTGCGACTCGTCCCGGTTTGCACAGATTTCGACAGCAAAACGTGAGGCAAGTCACACCAGGCGCCGGGCATGCCCCGGGTCGCCGGTCGGGTCCCTTGTGCGGGTCCGGCCCGGCCGGGATCCTGTGTCTCAGACGGTCGGGCGACGGCTGAAGGAGGGCGCCATGGCCGGTGTCGGGCTCCGGGTGCGGCACAGCGCGAGGCGACGGTGGAGCGACGCCGTCGACCGACGCCTCCGCGAGCCGTCGTTCCTCTACAAGGTGGAGGAGACGCGCCGTGTCCGCCGGATCATGCGAGACCTGGGCACCAAGGACCCGGCGTTCCTCGTCGACGCCAAGGACGACGGCCAGGCGTGGGCCCGTGCCCTGGGCTTCAGGACACCGACCCCGATCGGCATCGTGCCGGACATCCGGCAGGTCGGCTGGGGCGCGCTACCGCCCGCCTTCGTGCTGAAGCCGGTCCGGGGAACCACGGGGGCCGGCGTGAGCCTCCTGCGCCGGGACGGGGAGCGCTGGCGGGAGCTGTCGTCGGACCGTCTGGTGTCCGCCGACGACCTCGTGGCGGACTACGACCGGCTCGCACGCGCGGGTCGTGTCTCGGCGGAGGTGCTGCTCGAGGGGCTGGTCGTCGACCCGCGAGACCCGGGGATGCCCTCGGCCGACTACAAGGTGACCGTCTTCTACGGGGACGTCGGCTTCGTCGAGGCCAAGCGGCGCCGTCGGATCGGCGGCCGCTGGCGCACCTGCTGGAGGGTCTTCGACCCGCAGTGGCGTCCGTTGCGCAACCCGTTCAACGACTCCTGGGTGGACGAGTCGATCGAACCGCCCGTCCACCGCCGCGAGCTCCTGGAGATGGCGTCGCTGGTCAGTCTCAGCGTCCCGCGCCCGTACCTGCGGGTCGACCTGCTGGAGGACTCCCTCGGTCCGGTGCTCGGTGAGGTGACACCGGAGCCGGGCGGCGTCTACCAGACGCCCAGGTCGCTCGACCGGCTCCTCGGCGCCATGTGGGAGGACGCGGAGAGCCGCCTCCGGGTCCGTGCCGCGCGGGCGGGGCTCCTGACGCCTGACGGCGTGACGCACGGCGAGGCCGCGCTGGACGTCCGCCGGGCCGGTCCCGTCCCGTCCTGATCCGTCAGCGGGCGGCCAGCCGCCCGACCGCTGACGCGTCCAACGCCTGCTCGTGGACGCGGATGGTGTCCAGGGTGCCGGTGAAGGGGCGGAAGCCGCCGGGCTC
>NZ_CAMPHH010000029.1 GCF_946885855.1 uncultured Actinotalea sp.
AGGCGGACACGGGGCTACCCGGTGAGCCCGCCCACGCCGGCCTCCCCGGGTAGCCCCGTGTCCGCCTCGAGCGCCGCATCGGCACCCTCGGCCGACTCCTGACGACAGGCGGCGCGCTGCCCTGTCCGTACCACCAGCCACGACGGACGGTCCTCCCAGGACCGTCCGCCGTTCTTCGTGGACACGGTCGCCCGATGCCCGATGCCCGATGCCGGGCGCGACGGCCGGGTCTGCGCCCTCGGGTCCCGACCGCGTGCCGCCTCGTCGTCAGGTGGCGACCCGGGCCGGCCGGGCCGCCGGCGACCATGGTCGGACCGGTGAGAGGTCTCTCATCGACGGCCCCTGGGTGCTCTCATGCGGGCTCACGAGAGTAGGGGTATCAGCACAGGAGGACCGGCCCCCGGGGCGGTCCGGACGAGAAGGAGACCATCATGAAGAGCCGCACCGTCGCCGTCGTGACCGGAGCCCTGGGTGCCCTCGGGGTCGGCGCCGCCGCCGCGTTCGCCGCGGGCCCCGTCGCCCAGCAGCCGACGCCCGCCCCGGAGCAGTCCGACGACAGCACCAGCTCGGTCGCCCCGACCACGACGCCCGGCCAGGCCGTCAACCCGGCCTCGGTCTCCGCGGGCTCCAGCACCACGTCCGTCTCGGCCACCAGCGTGCTGACTCCGATGTCGCCGGCCTCGCCGACGACGCCCCCCACGCCGAGCTCGCCGGCCTCCGCGCCGAGCCCGGTGACCCCGCCCAGCCCGGCCTCGGCGCCGTCGGCCCCGTCCGCCTGACGCATCGGGACCGGCCGCCCTGCGGGACGGCCGGTCGGCACGGTCGCCGGCGCCCCTCCGGCCGACGACCCACGAAGGGCGGCTCCCCCCCTGGGAGCCGCCCTTCGTCGTGCCCGGGCCGCCGTCGGCGCGGCGTCCCGCGCTCGGGCCGGCCGCGGCGTCCCGTGCTCAGACCAACCGGTACCCCATGCCGCGGACGGTCTCCACGCGCGCGGCGCCGATCTTCTTGCGCACGTACCGCACGTAGACGTCCACCACGTTCGAGCCGGGGTCGTAGTCGTAGCCCCACACGCGCGAGAGGAGCTGCTCGCGGGACAGCACCTGGCCGGGGTTGCGCAGGAACGCCTCGGCGAGCGCGAACTCGCGGGCGGAGAGGTCGACGTCCCGGCCGTCCACCCGGACGCGACGCGTCCGCAGGTCGAGCGAGACGTCACCGTGGCTGAGCACGGTCGCCTCGCCGCTGGAGGTCTCCGTCCGCAGGCGCAGCCGGACCCGGGCGAGCAGCTCCTCGAAGCGGAACGGCTTGGCCATGTAGTCGTCCGCGCCGCCCTCGAGCCCGGCCACCGTGTCGGACACGGAGCTCCGTGCGGTGAGGATGATGACCGGGAGGGTGTTCTTCGCCTCACGCAGCCGGCGCAGCACGGTGAAGCCGTCCTGGTCGGGCAGACCCAGGTCCAGGACGAGGAGGTCGAAGTCGCCGCTCTGGGCGAGGTCGTACGCCTCACGCCCGGTCCCCACGACGAACGGCGCGTAGCCGGCCGACCGCAGTCCCTTGGCGACGAACGAGGAGATCCGCTCCTCGTCCTCGGCGATGAGGATCTGGCTCACAGCTCTCCTTCTCCCGGCTCCGCCGCGGCGAGCGGGATCTCGATGACGAAGCGCGACCCGGAGCCGCGCCCTGCCGTGCTGGGGTCGAGGTAGGCGCGGCCGCCGTGCGCGACGGCGATGGCCCGGACGATGGGCAGGCCGAGGCCCGAGCCCTCCTCGCCGCGCCCCTCCACTGCCCGCGCGAAGCGGTCGAAGATGCGCTCGGCGTCCTCGGCGGCCACGCCGACGCCGTCGTCGGCGACCGTCAGCAGGACGTGCCGGCCGCGGAGGCGGCTGGCGAGCCGCACCGTCGACCCGGGTGGGGAGTAGCGGACCGCGTTGGCGGCCAGCTGCAGCCACGCCTGGGTGATCCGGCGGTCGTCCAGCGTCGTCTCGAGGTCCGCGCGCGCCTCGACGCGCCACACGCGGTCGCCGAGGGTGCGGGCCTTGTCGAGGACCTCGTCGGTCAGCCGGCCGACGTCGACCGTCCGGGGACGGACGAAGTCGGGTCGGTCCACGGTGGCGAGGGTGACGAGGTCGTCGACGAGCAGGCGCATCCGGTCCAGCTCGTCCAGGCTGATCTTCTGGGCAGCGCGGACGTCGGCCGGGTCCTCCGGGTCCATGAGCTCGAGGTGGCCCTGCACGATCGTGATCGGGGTCCGCAGCTCGTGGCCGGCGTCGTCGAGCAGGCGACGCTGGGACCCGAAGGCCGCCTCGAGCCGGTCGAGCATGGAGTTGACCGTCGCGCCGAGCTCGGAGATGTCGTCGTCGCCCCGCACCGTGATCCGCTGGCTGAGGTCCGTGTCGGTGATCCGTCGCGCGGTGTCGCCGAGGGCGCGCAAGGGTGACAGCAGGCGGCCGGCGACCACCCAGCCGACGGCGCCCAGCACGGCCAGGGCCCCGAGGGCGACGAGCGCGTAGGTCCGGTAGGTGCGCACGAGCTCGGCGTGCTCGGCCTTGCGGTCGAAGCCGAACACGAGCAGCCCGCGCGCGGGGTCGCCGGGAACGGAGACGGGGATGGTCACGTACCGGTACATCGTGTCGTCCGCCGACACGCTCCGGATCACGACCTGCCCGCCGGGCGCCGCCGCCAGCGCGCCGTCGACGACCTCGGGCACCTCGTGCAGCGCGATCCGCGGGTTGCGGGGGACGAGCTCCACCTCGCCGTCGACGACGCCGAACAGGCCCTCGTTCTCGGCCGGCACCGTCCGCTGGATGCCGAGCTGGAGGAGGGTGTAGACGTCGCTGAACGCCTGACCCGTCGAGGGGTCCACGCCGTCGGCGGCGAGCGTCTGGAACTCGCGGTAGCTCAGGTCGAGCGCCTGGTCGATGAGGGCGTCCGTCCGGTCCCGTTGCAGGAGGAATGCCGTCGTCCCCGCGACGAGCATGCCCAGGGCGGCGAGGAGCACGACGGCCGTGAGGATGCGTACCCGGACGGTGAACAGCCGCGCGACCCGGCGGCGCCACGGCGACCCGACACCCGCGGGGTCGGCGATCGGCGGCTCGGGGGCGTCACCCGTCGTCGTCGGCTGCTGCGCGTCGGTCGTCGTCATCGCGATCAGTCGTCGTCCGGATCGTCGTCGTCACCGTCGTGGTCACCGTCGTCGTCCCGGTCGTCCCGGTCGTCCCGGTCGTCGTCGGGTCCGTCGTCGTCGTCCCACGGCGACGGGGAGACGGGCGCCGGGGGAGCCACCACGACCGGAGCAGGCTCGTCCGGTGCCGAGGTCTCCTCGGTCGCGGCCGGCGCCGGCTCGTCCGCCGTGGTCGGGGACGGGACGGGTGCGCCGTCCGGTGTCCGGGGCCCGGAGCCCGGCACGGCAGCGCCCGGACCGACGACGACGGCGTCCCCGACCGCCCGGTCGCCTGGCACCGCGACGACCTCGTACGCAGTCACGACGAGGCCGGCGGCCAGCAGGACGCCGGTCGCCGTGGCGGTCAGGTGAGCACGCACGGCGCCAGTATCCCGGGAGCGGATGAGAGGCGCGTGAGAACGTCCGGTGGCGTGGCCGGCGCGTCGCCCGGTCAGGGCGCCGGGAGGAGGCCCCGCTCCATCGCGACGGTGACGGCCCGGGTGCGGTCGTCGACGCCCAGCTTGGCGAAGGCCCGCAGGAGGTGCGTCTTGACCGTCGCCTCGGTGATGAACAGGTCCGTGCCGATCTGCGCGTTCGTCCGCCCTCGGGCCACGGCGCGCAGCACCTCCAGCTCGCGCGGCGTGAGGCGGTCCCCGCCGTGCCGGACCTGGCTGACGAGGCGCCGCGCGACCGACGGGGCGAGCACGGTCTCCCCGCCCGCCGCCGCGCGCACCCCCGCGACGAGCTCTTCCCGCCGCGTGTCCTTGAGCAGGTATCCGCTGGCGCCCGCCTCGACCGCGCGCAGGATGTCCGCGTCGGTCTCGTAGGTGGTGAGGACGACGACGCGCGTGGCCGGCTGCACCGCCAGCAGCCGCTCGGTCGTGGACGCGCCGTCGAGCACGGGCATCCGCAGGTCCATGAGGACGACGTCGGGCTGCTCCCGCGCCGCGACGTCGAGCGCCGCCTCGCCGTCGGCGGCCTCGCCGACGACGACGAGGTCCGGCTCCCCGGCGAGGAGCCCGACGATGCCGGCGCGCACGACGGGGTGGTCGTCCACGACGACGATCCGGATGCTCATGGCTCCATCCTCCCCGCAGCGGGGACCCGGACCGTGAGCGCCGTGCCGCCCTCCGCGGGGCTCGTCAGGTCGACCTGGCCGCCCTCGGCCGCCACCCGGTCCCGCATCCCGCGCAGCCCGAAGCCCTCCGTCGCGCCGGCGGGGATGCCGTCGCCGTCGTCGACGACCTCCAGGACGACCTGCCCACCGGGCCCGGCGCCGTCGTCGGCGGCCTGCGTGAGCCGGAGGCGGACCTGCTGGGCCTGGGCGTGCCGGCGCACGTTCGTCAGGGCCTCCTGGGCGGTCCGCAGCAGCACGACCTCCGTGTCCCGGGCGACGCGCAGCTCCGTGTCCGGGAGGACGAGCTCGACCGCGACGCCCGTCTCGTCCTCGAAGCGCCGCGCAAGGCGCTCGAGCGCGCCGGCCACCGTGACGCCGTCGAGGTCGACGGGGGAGAACGCCGCGACGAGGGCGCGGGCCTCGGCGAGGTTGTCGCGGGCGGTCCGCTCGGCGAGCTCCAGGCGCGCCACGGCCGCGGCGCGGTCGTCGCGGCGCAGGTCCGCGACCGCCGTCTGCGTCAGCATGATCACGCTGGTGAACCCCTGGGCCAGGGTGTCGTGGATCTCCCGGGCCATCCGCTCGCGCTCGGCCACCACGCCGGCCGCGTGGTGCACCTGGGCGAGCTCCGCCTGCGCCGCCTCCAGCTGCTCGAGCAGGCCCGCGCGCTGCTCGCTCTGCTCCGCGACGTAGGTGATCCACAGTCCCAGCAGCGTCGCGAAGGTCAGCGCGACCGCCGACTCCACGGCGAGGTTCAGCAGGCCGGGGCCGGGTCCCACGCCCTCACGCACGGCGATGGCCCCGAACAGGAGCACGGTGAGAACGGTCGTGACGGCGACGCCGGCTCGCCGCGTCTCCACGAAGTACCAGGTCTGGCTGTAGGCGACGAACAGCAGGAGCGAGCCGGTGGGGTTCGTGTACGTGATGACGACGGCGACGGCGACCAGGACGGTCAGGTAGAGCGCCACGAGGTCGCGGTCGCCCGAGAGGGCCGCCCGACGTCCGACCGTCGCGTAGGTGGCCGCGAGCAGCGCCAGACCGCCGAGCCCCCACAGGAGCTCGGCGGTCGTGGCGCCGCGGACCGTCAGCAGTGACACCGCGGTGATCGCGGTGAGCGCGTAGAACGCGAGGTCCCAGCCACGGCGGGTGCGGGTCCAGAACTCGGTCCGCTCCGACTCGCGCCGCGGCTCGCGCGCCGGTCCGTCCGTCGCCGTGGGCCCGTCCGCCGGCGCACCCGGGTCAGCCGTCGTCACGACGCCGCCAGCGGAAGGTCCGGACGCCGACGACGAGGCCGACGAGGAGGTACGCCAGGAGGACGGCGGCGGTGGCCCCGTGCTCCCAGCCGCCGGTGGGCTCCACGGCGGCGGCCTGCTCGGGAAGGAAGACCGAGCGCATGCCCTGCGCCATCCACTTGAGCGGGAAGACCGAGGCCACCTGCTGCATCCACGACGGGAGGTCGCTGTAGACGAAGAACACCCCGGAGATGAACTGCAGGACGATGACCACGGGGGTGACGACGGCGGAGGCCGACCGCCCGCTGCGGGGGAGCGACGAGAACGCGACCCCGCAGACGGCCCCCGCAGCCGTCCCGAGGGCGAACACCCAGGCGAAGGTCCACCAGCGTCCGGCGTCGGTCGGCAGGTCGACCCCGAAGACCCCCGTCGCGACGGCCAGCAGCAGGCCGACCTGGACGAGGCTGACCACGAGGACCAGCCCCACCTTCCCGAGGAAGTAGGCCGCCGGCGGCATCGGGGTGCCCCGCAGCCGCTTGAGGCCGCCCTCGTCCCGCTCCACCGCGATCGCGATGGCGAGGTTCTGGAAGCTCGACAGGAGGACACCCGTGGCGATCATCCCGGGTAGGAAGTACTGCGCGAAGGGGATCCCCGGCTCGGGTCCGACGCGGGCGCCGTCCTGGCCGAAGACCGTGGCGAAGATGGCGAGCATGATCACCGGGTAGGCGAAGATGAAGATCACCGCATCGCGCTCACGGAAGAAGCCGATCAGCTCGGCCCGGGTCCGGCCGAGCGCGACGCGCAGGACCGAGGGCATCGCGGCGTGCCGGGTGACCGGGTCGAGGAGCCCGGGTCGGCGGGCCGCGCCCGACGGTCCGGGCCGGTCCGGGTGGGCGGTCGTCGGGGTGCTCATCGGGACGTCTCCAGGGTGTGGGCCGCCGCGGTGGCGGGCTGTGACGGTGCTGACGGTGCTGAAGGGCCCGCCACCGCGCGACCGGGCTCGACCCGGCCGCTGCGGGCGACGGCGCCGACGGCACCAGGGCCGTCCGCGAGCGCCACCGGGACCGGGGCGGCGTCGGTCTCGCCGATGAGCGCGAGGTACACGTCCTCCAGCGAGGGCCGCCGGACCTCCAGGCCGGGGACCTCGGGTCCGAGGCGCCCGGCGAGCGCGGCCACGACCGCCGTCGGCGTGGCGGTGACCTCCTCGCGGGTGGTGCCCCCCTCGTCCCAGCGCACGACGGCGTGCCGCTGGGCGCGGTCGCCCAGGCGCGCCGGCGCGTCGAGCGCGACGACCCGTCCGTCGCGGACGACGGCGCACCGGTCGGCCAGGTACTCGGCCTCGTCCAGGTAGTGGGTGGTCAGCAGGATGGTGGTGCCGTCCTCGCGCAGCCCGCCGATGAGGTCCCAGAACGCCCGGCGGGCCTCGGGGTCGAAGCCGGTCGTCGGCTCGTCGAGGAAGAGCAGCTCGGGGCGGCCGACGATGCCGAGCCCCACGTCGAGCCGCCGCCGCTGGCCGCCGGACAGCTGCCGGGTGCGCGTGCGCGCCTTCTCCGTGAGCCCGACGGCCGCGATGACCTCCTCCGGGTCCCGCGCCGCCGGGTAGAACGCGGCGAAGTGGTGCACGAGCTCCCGGACGGTCAGCTCGGCGTGGTCGTCGCTGGACTGCAGGACGATGCCGATGCGGCTGCGCCAGGCACGCCCCGCGCTCCCGGGGTCCTCACCGAGGACGAGGACCTCGCCGCCGTCCCGTCGGCGGTGCCCCTCGAGGATCTCGACGGTCGTGGTCTTGCCCGCGCCGTTGGGGCCGAGGACGGCGAAGATCTCGCCGCGCTCCACGGAGAGATCGAGCCCGTCGACGGCGCGCTGGGCGCCGTAGTGCTTGCGGAGGTCCCGGACGTGGACGGCTGCTGCGGTCATGGCCCCAGCCTGGCCCTGCAGCACCCCGGTCCGACAGGACCGGGCGAAGGAGAGCCGGGTCCACCGGTCGGTGGACGCCCGCGTCCACCGGGGTGCACGACCGCCCGGTCCCGGCCCGGGGCGCGCACCCGACGGGCGGCGAGCGACCGCCGGGCGGAGGGTGGACGAGCAGCGGGTCAGAGCGCGGCGACCCAGTCCGCGACGACGTCGCCCACCCGGCCGGCGTCCGTCGGCACGTGCGCCCCGTCGACCGTCACGAGATGAAGCGGACCGCCGAGCGTCGCGAGGTGCCGGGTGAGCTCCTCGGGCGTGCCGTACGGGTCCGTCGTGCCCGAGACCGCGAGCACCGGGACGCGTACGTCCGGCAGGTGCGCCACGCGAAGGGTCTCCGGCTTGCCCGGCGGGTGCAGGGGGTAGGAGAGCAGGACGACGCCGGCGGCAGGCTGGCCCTCGGCCACGGCGACCGAGCACATCCGGCCGCCGAACGAGCGGCCTCCGAGGACCAGCGCGGACGGATCGACGGCGAGCTCCTGCGCCCACGCGTCGGCGGCGGCGCGGATCCGCCGGACCGCGACGGCGGCGCCGGCCGGCCCGCGCCCGCCCTTCTCGGGTGCGCCGAAGCCGGTGCGCCGCACGGGCACGCCGCGGTCCCGGACCGCCGCCTCGACGGCCACCAGCCCCGGGTGGTCGGGGTCGCCGCCCGCGCCCGGCGTGAGCAGCAGCCCGGCGACCCCCACGCGCTACTCCGCCTCGCCCAGGAGCGTCTGCATCCGCTGCACACCCTCGACGAGGTCGTCGTCGCCGAGCGCGTAGGACAGGCGCAGGAAGCCGCTGGGGCCGAACGCCTCACCCGGCACCACGGCCACCTCGACCTCGTCGAGGATCAGCGCGGCGAGCTCGGCGGACGTCGTCGGCGTCGTGCCGCGGATCGTCCGGCCCAGCAGCCCCTCCACGCTGGGGTAGGCGTAGAACGCGCCCTTCGGGGTGGGGCAGCGGACGCCGTCGATCGCCGAGAGCATCTCGACCATGGTGCGGCGGCGCCGGTCGAAGGCCTTGCGCATCTCGTGCACCGCCGAGAGGTCCCCGGTCAGCGCGGCGATCGCGGCCCGCTGGGAGACGTTCGCGACGTTCGAGCTGAGGTGGGACTGCAGGTTCGTCGCGGCCTTGATGACGTCGGCCGGGCCGATCATCCAGCCCACGCGCCAGCCGGTCATCGCGTACGTCTTGGCGACGCCGTTGAGCACCACGGTGGTGTCCGCCAGCTCCGGCACGGCGCGGACGATCGGCGTGAACACGGCGTCGTCGTAGACGAGGTGCTCGTAGATCTCGTCGGTGATGACCCAGATCCCGTGCTCGAGCGCCCAGCGGCCGATCTCCGCGGTCTGCTCCGGTGAGTACACGGCGCCCGTCGGGTTGGAGGGCGAGCAGAAGAGCAGGGCCTTGGTCCGCTCGGTCCGGGCCGCCTCGAGCTGCTCGACCGTCACGAGGTACTCCTGGTCCGTGCCGGCGAACACCTCGACGGGCACGCCGCCGGCCAACCGGATCGCCTCGGGGTAGGTGGTCCAGTACGGCGCGGGGAGCAGGATCTCGTCGCCCGGGTCCACGAGCGTGGCGAACGCCTGGTACACGGCCTGCTTGCCCCCGTTGGTGACGAGCACCTGGCCGGGGGAGACCTCGTACCCGGAGTCGCGCAGCGTCTTGGCCGCGATCGCCTCGCGCAGCTGCGGGAGGCCCGCCGCGGGCGTGTACCGGTGGTTCGCCGGGACCGAGCACGCCTCGACCGCCGCGTCGACGATGTACTGCGGGGTCGGGAAGTCGGGCTCCCCGGCGCCGAAGCCGATGACCGGGCGGCCGGCGGCCTTCAGGGCCTTGGCCCTGGCGTCGACCGCGAGCGTCGCGGACTCCGCGATGGACCCGATGCGCTGCGACACGCGGCGGCGGCTCGGGGGGACGTCGTGGGCGGCGGTGGTGGCAGGCGTCTGGCTCACGCCGCTCATACTGGCAGAGGGTGCCGACGCGCGACGGGGGCGGTTCGACCCGTGGGCCGCGAGCACGTACACTCGCTGGCTGGTGGTTGACGTCCGCCTCGCGGAGCGCGCCGTCCGGGGTCCAGTGGACCCGGCGGAGCGGGTTCTCCGGGGGCGTGTCGGCCGTCGCAGCACCGAAGGGCAGTGGCGCAATTGGTAGCGCACCGGTCTCCAAAACCGGCGGTTGTGGGTTCGAGTCCCTCCTGCCCTGCGTGATCGGCCGTCAGGCCGCTCCGGACGTCAGCCCGTCCTGTCGCGGTCCCGGCCGACGTCGGCGCGTCGAGGTCGTGGCCGTCGGTCGGGGCGACCGGCGACGCCGACGACGAACGGCGACGCACCTCGCGGCGTCGCACCGACAGCAGCACGACGAGACGTAGGGACCAACTGTGAGCGATTCCGCACCTGCGGCCGCCTCCGGTGCCGAGGGCAGCAGCGCCGGCACCGGCGCGGGCACGACCGGCAGCGCGCCGGAGCGCAAGCAGACCGAGCGCGACCGGCAGGAGCGCCGCGGTCTCTTCGCCCGCATCGCGCTCTTCGTCCGCCAGGTCGTGGCCGAGCTGAAGAAGGTCGTCCGGCCGACGCGGTCGGAGCTGCTCAACTACACGACGGTGGTGCTCGTCTTCGTCGTCGTCGTCATGGCCTTCGTGACCGTCCTCGACCTGGGGATCGGGACCGCCGTCGGCTGGGTCTTCGGCGGCTGACGCCGACCCGCCCGCCGTCACCGACGCCCCACCTCCTCAGCAGAAAGCAGGTTCATCCCGTGTCGCAGGAGCCGCTGGACCCCCAGGACCAGGCAGACGTCGAGTCGCCCGAGGTCCTCGAGGCCGTGCAGTCCGTCGAGGACACCGAGGCGGACGCCGCGGTGGACGCGGCCGAGCACGACCTCGACGCCGCGGTGGAGGTCGCCGGTGACGTCGCCGAGGAGGAGGACGTCGACCCGGTCGAGGCCTTCAAGGCCGAGCTGCGTCGGGTGCCGGGCGAGTGGTTCGTCATCCACTCCTACGCCGGGTACGAGAACCGCGTGAAGGCGAACCTGGAGAACCGCATCCAGAGCCTCAACATGGAGGACTACATCTTCCAGGTCGAGGTGCCCATGGAGGAGGTGACGGAGATCAAGAACGCGCAGCGCAAGGTCGTGCGCCGCGTCCGGATCCCCGGCTACGTCCTCGTCCGCATGGACCTCACCGACGAGTCGTGGGGCGCCGTCCGGCACACGCCGGGCGTCACGGGCTTCGTCGGCCACACCCACCAGCCCGTGCCGCTGACGCTGGACGAGGTCTTCGGCATGCTCGCGCCCACCCTCACGCCGGCGGCCGAGAAGAAGGCGGCCGCGGCCACGCCGCAGATCGCCGTCGACTTCGAGGTCGGCGAGTCCGTCACGGTCACCGACGGCCCGTTCGACACGCTCCCCGCGACGATCTCCGAGATCAACGCGGAGCAGCAGAAGCTCAAGGTGCTCGTCTCGATCTTCGGCCGGGAGACCCCGGTCGAGCTGTCGTTCAACCAGGTCGCCAAGATCTGACCCGGCCCCGCGGCGCACCGCGCCGCGAAGGTCACGACAGCACTGCAACCGGGTCATCGCCCACGGCGTCGGCCCACGGACACGGAAGGCAGTCATGCCCCCCAAGAAGAAGGTCGCCGGCCTCATCAAGCTCCAGATCAACGCTGGTGCTGCCACGCCGGCCCCGCCGATCGGCCCCGCGCTCGGTCAGCACGGCGTCAACATCATGGAGTTCTGCAAGGCCTACAACGCGGCCACCGAGGCGCAGCGTGGGAACGTCATCCCGGTCGAGATCACGGTCTACGAGGACCGGTCCTTCACGTTCATCACGAAGACGCCGCCCGCGGCGGAGATGATCAAGAAGGCCGCCGGTGTGGCCAAGGGCTCCGCGACCCCGCACACCGCGAAGGTCGCGTCGCTGACCCAGGACCAGGTCCGCGAGATCGCGCAGACGAAGCTCGAGGACCTCAACGCGAACGACATCGACGCCGCGATGAAGATCATCGCCGGGACGGCCCGGTCGATGGGTATCACCGTCCAGGGCTGAGGCGCGCAGCCGGAGGTGGGACCGAGCGGAGCGAGGTCCCGCCGAAGGCGAGCACCGAGGGCTTGGACCGTCAGAACCGTCCGGAGATGACGGGCGTACCGGTGGGGCGACCCGTCCCACCGGACACCGAGTGGCAGGGCCAGGCGCTGGCCCCATGACCACGACTGCAGAGGAGAAGCAGATGGCACAGCGCAGCAAGGCGTACCGCAACGCCACGGAGAAGATCGACCGCGAGCGGCTGTACGCGCCGCTCGAGGCGATCCGCCTGGCGAAGGCGACGTCCACCACGAAGTACGACGCCACGGTCGAGGTCGCCTTCCGCCTCGGCGTGGACCCCCGCAAGGCGGACCAGATGGTCCGTGGCACCGTCAACCTGCCCCACGGCACGGGAAAGACGGCGCGCGTCCTCGTCTTCGCGACGGGCGAGCGCGCCGAGCAGGCCCGCGCCGCGGGTGCTGACGAGGTCGGCGGCGACGAGCTCATCGAGAAGGTCGCCGGCGGCTACACGGACTTCGACGCCGCGGTCGCCACCCCGGACCTCATGGGCAAGGTCGGCCGGCTGGGCAAGGTCCTCGGTCCCCGTGGCCTCATGCCCAACCCGAAGACCGGCACGGTGACCATGGACGTCGCCAAGGCGGTCTCCGACATCAAGGGCGGCAAGATCGAGTTCCGCGTCGACAAGCACTCGAACCTGCACTTCATCATCGGCAAGGCGTCGTTCGACGACGTGCAGCTGGTGGAGAACTACGCGGCCGCGCTCGACGAGGTGCTGCGTCTGAAGCCGTCGACGTCGAAGGGCCGGTACATCACCAAGGCCTTCGTCACGACGACGATGGGCCCGAGCGTCCCGCTCGACCAGAACAAGACCCGCAACCTCACCGAGGAGGAGACGGACGTCGCCTGACGTCCTCCCCACGGCCACGAGGAGCCCGGCAGCGCGAGCTGCCGGGCTCCTCGTGCGTCCGGAGCAGTGCGGTCCTCAGTGGTCCCCGTGTCCGGACGGTGGGCCCGGGACCCGCGGCGGCAGGCCGGTGCCCACCCCCGTCCCCGCGTCCTGGGCGGGTGTCCCGTGCCCGCCGTGGTCGACGGCGTGGTCGCCCGCCTCGGTCGCCGTGAGACCGGAGGCGGTCAGGGCGGCCACGAGCAGGGCGCCGGCCGCCCAGCCCGCGAGGCGGACGGACCACGCCCGAGCCGACGGCCGGGGTCCGGTGCGGGCTGCCTCGGTCGGGCCCCGGCGGCCGGCCCGCACGCCGACCGCTGCTGCGCCGGCGAGGAGCAGCAGCAGGGCCACGAGGGCGGCGTCGGCGCCGGCACCGCTGCCGGGGACGCCGTCGGTCGGGACCCGGCCGGACGTGGCCACTGCCGCCCACGCCGCGCCGACGAGGGCCGGGACGACGGCCTCGGCCCGGGTGACCGGGCGGGGACGACGAAGGCGCTGCAGGCCGTACGCGCCGACGGCGGCGCCGAGGGCCACCAGGAGGGCGCCCCACGACGCGCCGTCGGCGTGGCGGAGGTGGCCGGCGCCCAGGGCGACGGCCACCAGGCCGGCGCCCGCACTGCCCAGCCCGAGCAGGCCGAGGTGGGCGGGGGCCAGGGGGGACGCGTGGACCGGCGTCGTGGTTGCAGCGGAGGTCACGGAGACCACCCGGTCACCGGGCGGTCGCGGCGTGGGCCCCGGCGGTGTCCCGGTCCCCGGCGAGGCCGACGCCCAGGAGGAGCAGGGCGCTGGCCATGTGCAGCACGTTGTCCGCGCCGTTGAGGGCCAGGATGTTGGCGCCCGACCCGATCAGGAACAGCCCGACGAGGCCGACGACGAGGTAGACGGCGCCGACGACCGTGTTCACCACCGTCGCGGCCCAGGCCGAGCGCAGGGCGGACGCGAGCAGCGCCGCACCGATGCCCAGGTGCACGATGTTGTGCAGGGGGTTGACCTCGAAGAACACGAGGGTCGCGCCGTCGGTGGCGGCGAGGTCGACCCCCGTGGTGACCAGGAAGCCGGCGGCGCCGACGACCAGGTAGACGACGCCGAAGACGCCGGCGACGAGACGGTTCGGGGAGCGGTTCACGAGGGGACCTCCGGTGCGGGGCGGGCAGGTCCCGCCGTCGCCCGGTGTTCGGAGCCGGGCGCGGCACGGACGGCCGCAGGGGCGGGTGAGATCCGCTCACGGAACGGGCCCGGAGCCCACGGCCCTCGCGATTTGGTCCACGGCGCCGCGTCTCGTACGCTGGCCGGGCCCAAGACCGCAGGTCGTCGGCTGCCCGTTCGCGGGTGGTGGACCGAAGCTCCGCTCACGAGCGGGGGCCGGCGCAGGTGATGTGACTCGACCCGGCGTGCCGCGTGCCCGTCCGGTGGTGAGCCCCGCGCCTGCGCGGGGCTCTTCTCGTTTCCGGGGTGACGTCCGACGACTGCGGGACCACCACCGGAAGGATTGCCATGGCGAGGCCGGACAAGGCAGCCGCGGTCGCTGAGCTCACCGAGCAGTTCCGTGAGTCCAACGCCGTCGTGCTGACCGAGTACCGCGGGCTCACCGTCGCGCAGCTCAAGCAGCTGCGTCGCGCGCTCAGCGGCAACGCAACCTACGCCGTGGTGAAGAACACGCTGTCCGCCATCGCGGCCAAGCAGGCGGGTGTCGAGGGTCTCGACGCCCAGCTCGCCGGCCCCTCGGCCGTCGCCTTCGTGACCGGTGACCCGGTCGAGGCGGCCAAGGGTCTGCGTGACTTCGCCAAGGCGAACCCTCAGCTCGTGATCAAGGGTGGTGTCCTCGACGGACGCGCCCTCGCGGCCGAGGACATCACCAAGCTCGCGGACCTCGAGTCCCGCGAGGTGCTGCTGGCCAAGATGGCCGGCGCGATGAAGGGCAAGCTCTACCAGGCTGCCTACATGTTCACGGCGCCCACGGCCCAGGCCGCGCGCGTCATCGATGCCCTGCGTGAGAAGCGGGCGACCGAGGAGCAGGCGGCCTGACGGCTCGGGCCGCGCGCCCGGGCACCGGACCCCTCCCTCGACACACCACACCCCACCTGCTCCGCTGAGCAGGGCAACCAGGAAGGACACGCCACCATGGCGAAGCTCACCACCGAGGAGCTGCTCGACGCGTTCAAGGAGCTCACCCTCATCGAGCTCTCCGAGTTCGTGAAGGCCTTCGAGGAGACCTTCGAGGTCACCGCTGCCGCGCCGGTCGCCGTCGCCGCTGCCCCCGCCGCCGGCGGTGGCGCGGGCGAGGCCGCCGCCGAGGAGGAGAAGGACGAGTTCGACGTCGTCCTCGAGGCCGCGGGCGACAAGAAGATCCAGGTCATCAAGGAGGTGCGTGCCCTCACGAGCCTCGGCCTGAAGGAGGCCAAGGACCTCGTCGACGGCGCCCCCAAGCCCGTGCTCGAGGCCGTCAACAAGGAGACCGCGGAGAAGGCCAAGGCCGCCCTCGAGGGCGCCGGCGCCACCGTGACCCTCAAGTGACCTCGCGTCCCTGACGCGGGTGCGTCGCCGTCCGTGACGGCCGCCGCCCCGCGCGCACGAGGCCCGTACCCCCGCGGGGGTACGGGCCTCGTCGCGTCCGGCCCTGCTGTCGCGCGGGTCCGCGTCGAGCCTGGTGTCGCGCGGGTCCGCGTCGAGGCGTGGCACGCTGCGGCTGCACGTCCGGGAGCGCGTCGGTGAACGGGTGCGGGGGCCGGACCGCGCCGGCCCGCCGGCTCCGGTCCGGTCACGATCGGGCGTGGGGGCTTGACGCGGGGGTTGGACAATGCTGTCCTATCCGGCTACGCTAACGCTTTGCGCTGGCTTGTGCCTGCCTCCCCTCAACCCGCTCCTCGGTCCCGAGCTCTGCCCGGTGGCCGATCCGCCGTCGCGGGCGGGCTGTCGAGGGTAGGGCACGGTCCCGCGCGTGTGCACACGATCCGCAGGGAAGGACCCCTCTTGGCTGCCTCGCGCACCCCTTCTGCTCCGTCCGCCGACGCTATCGCGAACCGCACCGCATCTCGCCGTATCTCCTTCGCCACGATCCACGAGCCGCTCGAGGTCCCCGACCTCCTCGGCCTGCAGACCGAGAACTTCGACTGGCTGCTGGGCAACGAGGCGTGGAAGCAGCGCGTCGCCGCCGCCCTCCAGGCCGGCCGGCAGGACGTGCCCGAGACCTCGGGCCTCGAGGAGATCTTCGAGGAGATCTCGCCGATCGAGGACTTCGGCGGGAGCATGTCGCTCTCCTTCCGCGACCACCGCTTCGAGCCGCCGAAGTACACCGCGGAGGAGTGCAAGGAGAAGGACTTCACCTACGCCGCCCCCCTCTTCGTCACCGCCGAGTTCGTCAACTACACGACCGGTGAGATCAAGAGCCAGACCGTGTTCATGGGCGAGTTCCCGCTCATGACCGAGCGCGGCACCTTCATCATCAACGGCACCGAGCGCGTCGTCGTCTCCCAGCTCGTCCGGTCGCCGGGCGTCTACTTCGAGCGGACGGCCGACAAGACGTCGGACAAGGACGTCTTCACCTCGAAGATCATCCCCTCGCGCGGCGCCTGGCTGGAGTTCGAGATCGACAAGCGCGACGCCGTCGGCGTCCGTGTCGACCGCAAGCGCAAGCAGTCGGTGACGGTGTTCCTCAAGGCTCTCGGTGTGACCGAGGCGGAGATCCGTGAGGAGTTCGCGCAGTTCCCGGCCGTCCTCGAGACCCTCGAGAAGGACCACGTGTCCACCGAGGAGGAGGCGCTCCTCGACATCTACCGCAAGATCCGCCCGGGCGAGCCGCCCACGGTCGAGGCCGGTCGCGCGCTGCTGGAGAACTTCTACTTCAACCCCAAGCGCTACGACCTGGCGAAGGTCGGCCGCTACAAGGTGAACAAGAAGCTCGGCATCGACGTGCCGCTGAGCGACTCGGTCCTGTCCGTCAAGGACGTCGTCGCGACCATCAAGTACATGGCCGCGCTCCACGCCGAGGTCGCCACGATCGCCGGTGAGCGCAACGGCGAGGCCGTGGACGTGCGTGTCGAGACCGACGACATCGACCACTTCGGCAACCGCCGCATCCGCGCCGTCGGCGAGCTGATCCAGAACCAGGTCCGCACGGGCCTGTCCCGCATGGAGCGCGTCGTCCGTGAGCGGATGACCACCCAGGACGTCGAGGCGATCACCCCGCAGACCCTGATCAACATCCGCCCCGTCGTGGCGTCGATCAAGGAGTTCTTCGGCACCTCGCAGCTGTCGCAGTTCATGGACCAGAACAACCCGCTCGCGGGCCTGACGCACAAGCGGCGTCTGTCGGCCCTCGGCCCGGGTGGTCTGTCCCGCGACCGCGCCGGCATGGAGGTCCGCGACGTCCACCCGTCGCACTACGGCCGCATGTGCCCGATCGAGACCCCTGAGGGCCCGAACATCGGCCTCATCGGCTCGCTCGCGACCTACGGCCGGATCAACGCCTTCGGCTTCGTCGAGACCCCGTACCGCAAGGTCGACAACGGCCGGGTCACGGACCAGGTCGACTACCTCACGGCCGACGACGAGGACCGCTTCGTCATCGCCCAGGCCAACGCGGCCCTGGCGGAGGACGGTCACTTCGCCGAGGAGCGCGTCCTCGTCCGCGTCAAGGGCGGCGAGGTCGAGATCGTCCCCGGCGACATGGTCGACTACATGGACGTCTCGCCGCGGCAGATGGTCTCCGTCGCGACAGCGATGATCCCGTTCCTCGAGCACGACGACGCTAACCGCGCGCTCATGGGCGCGAACATGCAGCGCCAGGCGGTGCCGCTGGTCCGCTCCGAGGCGCCGCTGGTCGGCACCGGCATGGAGCGCCGGGCGGCCGTCGACGCGGGCGACGTCATCGTGGCCACCAAGCCCGGTGTCGTCACCGAGGTCTCGGCCGACCTCATCACGGTGGCGAACGACGACGCGACGACGTCGACCTACCGGGTCGCCAAGTTCCGCCGCTCGAACCAGGGCACGTCGTACAACCAGCGCGTGCTGGTGGACGAGGGCGCCCGGGTCGAGGTCGGCTCCGTGCTGGCCGACGGCCCGGCGACCGACGACGGCGAGCTCGCGCTCGGCCGCAACCTCCTGGTCGCGTTCATGTCGTGGGAGGGCCACAACTACGAGGACGCGATCATCCTCAGCCAGCGCCTGGTGCAGGACGACGTGCTCTCCTCGATCCACATCGAGGAGCACGAGGTCGACGCGCGCGACACGAAGCTGGGCCCGGAGGAGATCACCCGGGACATCCCCAACGTGTCCGAGGAGGTCCTCGCGGACCTCGACGAGCGCGGCATCATCCGGATCGGTGCAGAGGTCGCCGCCGGCGACGTCCTCGTCGGCAAGGTCACCCCGAAGGGTGAGACCGAGCTCACCCCCGAGGAGCGCCTGCTCCGTGCGATCTTCGGCGAGAAGGCCCGCGAGGTCCGCGACACGTCCCTGAAGGTCCCCCACGGGGAGTCCGGCACCGTCATCGAGGTGCGGACGTTCAGCCGCGACGACGGCGACGAGCTGCCTGCCGGCGTCAACGAGCTGGTCCGGGTGTACATCGCCCAGCGCCGCAAGATCACCGACGGTGACAAGCTCGCCGGCCGCCACGGCAACAAGGGCGTCATCGCGAAGATCCTCCCCGTCGAGGACATGCCGTTCCTGCCGGACGGCACCGCGGTCGACATCGTGCTCAACCCGCTCGGGGTGCCCGGCCGGATGAACGTCGGCCAGGTGCTGGAGACCCACCTCGGGTGGGTCGCCAAGCAGGGTTGGGACGTCGCCAACGCCCCGGACGCGTCCGCGCAGTGGCTCGAGCGCGTCCCCGAGGTGGCGCGCACGAGCGAGCCCGGCACGCCCGTGGCGACGCCGGTCTTCGACGGCGTGCCGGAGGAGGTCCTCACCGGCCTGCTCGGGACGACGCACACGAACCGCGACGGCGACCGCATGGTCGACGAGACCGGCAAGGCGCGCCTGTTCGACGGACGCTCCGGCGAGCCCTTCCCGGACCCCGTGGCCGTCGGCTACATGTACATCCTCAAGCTCCACCACCTGGTCGACGACAAGATCCACGCCCGGTCGACCGGCCCGTACTCGATGATCACCCAGCAGCCGCTCGGTGGTAAGGCGCAGTTCGGTGGCCAGCGGTTCGGCGAGATGGAGGTGTGGGCGCTCGAGGCGTACGGCGCCGCCTACACGCTCCAGGAGCTCCTGACGATCAAGTCCGACGACGTGCCCGGCCGCGTGAAGGTCTACGAGGCCATCGTGAAGGG
>NZ_CAMPHH010000030.1 GCF_946885855.1 uncultured Actinotalea sp.
GGATCGAGGACAGCAGGGTCCGGCGCAGGGAGTTGCCGAGCGTGTAGCCGAAGCCAGGCTCGAGCGGCTCGATGACGAACCGCGAGCGGTTCTCGGAGACGACCTCTTCGGTCAGCGTGGGGCGCTGTGCGATGAGCACGGTGGAGTTCCTCTCAGTGAGCGTCCGCCATATGACGCTTCACGGGTGCTGCCTGCCGGGTCTCTGTCCACCCGCAGGGTCCTGCCGTCCACGGGCCGCGCGCCGGGACCGGTGCGGGCACCGGGCGCCGTCGGCGACGGGTCGCGTGGACACGTCGGCGCCGGGCCGGGGGACCCCCGGCCCGGCGCGACGGAGTCAGACGCGGCGACGCTTCGGCGGACGGCAGCCGTTGTGCGCCTGCGGGGTGACGTCCTGGATCGAGCCGACCTCCAGGCCGGTGGCCTGGAGCGACCGGATCGCCGTCTCACGACCCGAGCCCGGGCCCTTGACGAAGACGTCGACCTTCTTCATGCCGTGCTCCTGCGCACGGCGGGCAGCGGCCTCGGCGGCGAGCTGGGCGGCGAAGGGCGTCGACTTGCGCGAGCCCTTGAAGCCGACCTGGCCGGAGGACGCCCAGGCGATCACGGCACCGGACGGGTCCGTGATCGACACGATCGTGTTGTTGAACGTGCTCTTGATGTGGGCCTGGCCCACGGCGACGTTCTTCTTCTCCTTGCGGCGAGGCTTGCGGGCCGCGGACGTGCGGGTCTTGGGAGGCATTGCGGTCTCTCTCCTGGTCTGAGGTCGTCGGACCGGTGGTGCGGCGCGCGGCCCGGGCGGGCTGCGCGGGCGTCACACCCCGGACTGCTGGCTACTTGCGCCCGGCCTTCTTCTTGCCGGCCACGGTGCGCTTCGGACCCTTGCGGGTGCGGGCGTTGGTCTTGGTCCGCTGACCGCGCACGGGCAGTCCGCGGCGGTGCCGCAGGCCCTCGTAGCTGCCGATCTCGACCTTGCGACGGATGTCGGCCGCGACCTCACGGCGGAGGTCACCCTCGAGCTTGTAGCTGTTCTCGAGGTGGTCGCGGAGCGCGACGAGCTCGGTGTCACCGAGGTCGCGCACCCGCAGGTCCGGGCTGATGCCCGTGGCCGCGAGCGTCTCCTGCGCGCGCGTGCGCCCGACGCCGTAGATGTAGGTGAGCGCCACCTCGAGCCGCTTGTCGCGGGGGAGGTCGACGCCGACGAGACGTGCCATGTTCCGTACTCCTGGGACTGCTCCGGAGGTCTTCCGCACTCCCCTCCCGCGTGCTGCGGGCCCCGGCCTCCGGACCGGGGGTTGCGCGTCCGCCGTGGCGGTCGTGCTGGGAGTGCGCTGGCCGGCCTGGGGCCGGGACTTCCCGGGCGGTCCTGCTGCCCGGCGGTGCTGCTCCTGCCTCGCGGCTGCCCTCAGGGGCGGCCGGTCAGCCCTGACGCTGCTTGTGGCGCAGGTTGTCGCAGATCACCATCACGCGACCGTGCCGGCGGATCACCTTGCACTTGTCGCAGATCTTCTTGACGCTCGGCTTGACCTTCATGCTCGTTCCTCCGCCGCCGCACGCGCGCACGTGCGTGCGACGGGCGGCAGTTCGCTCGGGTGATCGGGACGGACTACTTGTAGCGGTAGACGATCCGGCCACGGGACAGGTCGTACGGGCTCAGCTCGACGACCACCCGGTCCTCGGGGAGGATCCGGATGTAGTGCTGACGCATCTTGCCCGAGATGTGGGCGAGAACCTTGTGGCCGTTGGCGAGCTCGACGCGGAACATCGCGTTCGGCAGCGCCTCGACCACGGAGCCCTCGATCTCGATGACACCGTCCTTCTTTGCCATGTCCTCCGCTAACTGTTGTGGTACGACTTCCTGCGACCCGCCCGCTCCCGACGGGCTCGGGCGGGATCCGGCCTCCGGCCGGGGCCGCCGGGGTCCTGCGCCGTTCGTGACGACGCGGGGTTGCGCTGCGCGCTCCCGGCACCGTAGGCAGACGGACCCGACGGATCATCCTACGGCATGCTCGAGCCTCTCGCGAACGGGGGTCCCGCCGCCGGAACGCGCCGTCCCCACCGCGCACGCCCGTCGGTCGCTCCGTCCGTCCGACCCCGGGGCGCGCCGCGCCCCGGCGGGACTCACTCCCACGGAGCGATGGTGACGCCGTGCGGCGCGAGGCCCGCCGCACCGCCGTCGACGGCCGTGAGCACCCAGATGCCGTCCGGGCCGATGGCGACCGTGTGCTCCCAGTGTGCCGCGCGGGAGCCGTCGACGGTCACGACGGTCCAGTCGTCCTCGAGCACCTGGGTCATGCGGGAGCCGCGGGTCAGCATCGGCTCCACCGCCAGGCACATCCCGGTACGCAGCCGCGGCCCCTTCTCCCGGGTGCGGTAGTTGAGCACGTCCGGCGGCTGGTGCATCGCGGAGCCGATCCCGTGCCCGATGTACTCCTGGACGATGCCGTAGGGCTCCGCGGCGCGCTCGACCGAGTCCTCGATCGCCTCGCCCACGGCGCCGAGGCGGTCCCCCGTCGCCAGGGCCGCGATACCGGCCCACATGGCTGCCTCGGTCGCCTCGCTGAGCGCCACGTCGGCCGGGTCGGCCTCCGGCAGGACGACCGTGAAGGCGGCGTCGCCGTGCCAGCCGTCGACGACGGCACCGCAGTCCACGGAGACGACGTCACCGGGCTCGAGGACGCGCTCGCCGGGGATCCCGTGCACGATCTCGTCGTTGACCGACACGCAGAGGGTCGCGGGGTACCCGTGGTACCCGAGGAACGACGACGACGCCCCCGCGTCGGCGATCACCTCGGCGGCGACGGCGTCCAGCTCCGCGGTGGTCACCCCCGGCCGGACGGCCGCACGGACGGCCGCGTGCGCATCGGCCACGACGAGGCCGGCGCGGCGCATGGCCCGCACCTGCTCACCGGACTTGTACTCGATCTTCTCCCGGCCGAACACGACGCCCTCAGGCCGCCTCGGGCAGCGCGGCCAGGAGCCGCTGCGTGACCTCGTCGATGTCGCCGATGCCGTCGACGCGCACGAGGAGCCCGCGCTCCGCGTACAGGGCGGCGATCGGCTCCGTCTGCTCGCCATACACCTCGAGCCGGTGCCGGATGACGGGCTCGGTGTCGTCCTCGCGCCCCTCGACCGTCGCGCGACGCAGCAGACGCTCGACGACCACCTCGGTGTCGGCGGTCAGCTCGACCGCGACGTCCAGCGTCAGGTCCCGCTGCGCAAGGATCGCGTCCAGCTCGGCGACCTGGGCGACGTTGCGGGGGTAGCCGTCCAGCAGGAAGCCGCCCGTCACGTCCGGCTCGTCCAGGCGCGCAGCGACCATCGCGTTGGTCACCTCGTCCGGGACCAGCGCACCGCGGGAGGTGTAGCCCTGCGCCGTGCGGCCGAGCTCGGTGCCCCCGGCGATGTTCGCGCGGAAGATGTCGCCGGTGGAGATGGCCGGCACGCCGAGCGCCCCGGCGAGCCGGGCGGCCTGGGTGCCCTTGCCGGCGCCGGGCGGACCGAGGAGGACGATGCGCGTCACCGCAGGAACCCTTCGTAGTGCCGCTGCTCGAGCTGGGAGTTGATCTGCTTCACCGTCTCCAGGCCGACGCCGACGACGATGAGGATCGACGCGCCACCCAGCGGGATCTGGGTGTTGATGTCGAGCAGGATGAAGACGAACAGGACGACCATCGCCACGAACGCCAGGTAGACCGACCCGGGAGCCGTGATGCGGGTGATCACGTAGTCCAGGTACTCGGCGGTGGGGCGACCGGCCCGGATGCCGGGGATGAACCCGCCGTACTTCTTCATGTTGTCCGCGACCTCGTCCGGGTTGAACGTGATGGCCGTGTAGAAGTACGCGAAGAAGATGATGAGGACGATGTAGAGCGCGATGTTGATCGGGCTGGCCGGGTCCACGACGTTGTTGGTCAGCCAGATGACCCACTCCGCCGACTGGTCGCCGAACTGCGCGACGAGGCCGGGGATCGCGAGCAGCGACGACGCGAAGATGATCGGGATGACACCTGACATATTGATCTTGATCGGGATGTAGGTGCTGGACCCGCCGTACATCCGGCGCCCGACCATGCGCTTGGCGTACTGCACCGGGATGCGCCGCTGGGACTGCTCGACGAAGACGACGAGCCCGATCACGAGAATGATCACGACGAGCACCGCCGCGAACTTCGCGATGCCGTTCTCGCTGCCCGCGATCGACCACAGGGCGGAGGGGAAGGTCGCCGCGATCGACGTGAAGATGAGCAGCGACATGCCGTTGCCGACGCCGCGCTCCGTGATGCGCTCGCCCAGCCACATGATCAGCGTGGTGCCGGCGGTCATCGTGATGATCATCAGGGCGATGGTGACGACCCCGTCGTTGGGGATGACCGGCACGCTGCAGCCCTGGAACAGCAGGCCGTTGCGCGCGACGGTGATGATCGTCGTCGACTGCAGGATCGCCAGGCCGATGGTGAGGTAGCGCGTGTACTGCGTCAGCTGGGCCTGACCCTGCTGACCCTCCTTGTGCAGCGCCTCGAACCGCGGGATGACCACGCGGAGCAGCTGCACGATGATGCTCGCCGTGATGTACGGCATGATGCCGAGCGCGAAGACGGAGAGCTGCAGCAGCGCCCCCCCGCTGAAGAGGTTGATGATGCCGAGCAGGTCGTTGTTCGCGACCTGGGCCACGCACTGCTGGACGTTGCCGTAGTCCACGCCCGGGGTCGGGATGAAGGACCCCACCCGGAAGACGGCCATGATCGCCATCGTGAACAGCAGCTTGCGCCGCAGGTCTGGGGTCCGGAACGCCCGGCCGAATGCGCTGAGCACCTGTCCTCCTGCTCCGCCGCGGGACGGCGGTCTGTCGTCGTGCCCGCCGCCGACGACCTGCCGGGGACGGGTGAGCCGCACCGAACCCTAGCCGAGGCGTGGTCCGTGTACGGCACAGGGGCCGGGGCGCTGCGCGTCCCGGCCCCTGTGTCAGGTCAGTCCTGGTCGACCGATCCGCCCGCCGCGAGGATCTTGTCCTTCGCCGACGCGGAGATCGCCTGCACCTGCACCGCGAGCTTCACGTCGAGCTCGCCGGTGCCGAGCACCTTGACCGGCTGGCCCTTGCGGACCGCACCCTTGGCCACGAGGTCCTCGACGGTCACGTCTCCCCCGCTGGGGTACAGGGCCGCGAGGGTCGCGATGTTGACGACCTGGTACTCGGTCCGGAACGGGTTCTTGAAGCCGCGGAGCTTGGGCAGCCGCATGTGCAGCGGCATCTGCCCACCCTCGAACGACTCGGGGACCTGGTACCGGGCCTTCGTGCCCTTGGTGCCACGGCCCGCCGTCTTGCCCTTCGACGCCTCACCACGACCCACGCGGGTCTTCTTGGTGTGCGCGCCCGGAGCCGGACGCAGGTGGTGCACCTTGAGCGTGCCGCCCGCGCCCTCGGTCACGTTGGTGACCTTGGCGGGCTTCTCGGCGGCCTTGGCAGCGGCCGTCTTGCGCGGCGCGGCCTTCTTCTTGGGCGCCTCGGCGACGGACTGCTCCGCCGCCTCGGTCGCGTCGGTCTTCTTCTCAGCCATGGTCAGTCGACCTCCTCGACGGTGACGAGGTGCGCCACCGTGGTGACCATGCCGCGGATCTCGGGACGGTCCTCCTTGACGACGACGTCGCCGATGCGCTTGAGGCCGAGGGTCCGCAGCGTGTCACGCTGGTTCTGCTTGCCGCCGATGACGGACTTGGTCTGGGTCACCTTGAGCCGGGCCATCAGGCACCTGCCTTCGCGGCGACGCCCTCGGCGCGCGCACGCAGCATGGCGGCGGGCGTCACGTGCTCGAGGGGCAGGCCCCGGCGAGCGGCGACGGCCTCCGGCTCCTCGAGCTCGCGCAGCGCCTGGACCGTCGCGTGGACGATGTTGATCGCGTTGGAGGAGCCCATGGACTTGGACAGGACGTCGTGGATCCCCGCGCACTCCAGGACGGCACGGACCGGACCACCGGCGATGACGCCGGTACCCGGGGACGCCGGGCGCAGGAAGACCACGCCGGCAGCCGCCTCACCCGTGACGGGGTGCGGGATCGTGCCCTGGATCCGAGGGACCCGGAAGAAGCTCTTCTTCGCCTCCTCCACGCCCTTCGCGATCGCGGCGGGCACCTCCTTCGCCTTGCCGTAGCCGACGCCGACGGTGCCGTCACCGTCGCCCACCACGACGAGCGCGGTGAAGCTGAAGCGGCGACCACCCTTGACGACCTTGGAGACGCGGTTGATGGTCACCACGCGCTCGACGAAGGCACTCTTCTCGGCGGCGTCGCCGCGGCGGTCGCCACGACGGTTGTCGCCACGCTCGCGCCGGTCGCCGCCGCCGCCGGCGGCGCCGGTGTTGCTGCGCTGCGGTGCAGCCATCAGAACTTCCTCTGCTTCCGTACGGACAGGACTCGGGTGGCGCTCACAGGGCGAGACCGCCCTCGCGGGCACCGTCGGCGACAGCCGCCACACGACCGTGGTACTTGTTGCCCCCACGGTCGAAGACGACGGCCTCGACGCCGGCGGCCTTCGCACGCTCGGCGATGAGCTCGCCGACCCGGCGGGCCTTGGCGGTCTTGTCGCCGTCGAAGCCCCGCAGGTCCGCCTCGAGGGTGGACGCGGAGGCCACGGTGCGGCCGACGCTGTCGTCCACGACCTGGGCGACCATGTGACGCGACGAGCGCGAGACGACCAGACGGGGCCGCGCGGCGGTGCCGACGACCTTCTTGCGCAGGCGGAGGTGGCGGCGCGCACGGGCGACGGCCTTGCCCTTGCCGCGGATGGTGATAGCCACGGTCACTTACCAGCCTTTCCAGCCTTGCGGCGGACGACCTCGCCCGCGTACCGCACACCCTTGCCCTTGTACGGCTCGGGCTTGCGGATCTTGCGGATGTTCGCGGCGACCTCGCCGACCTGCTGCTTGTCGATGCCGCTCACCGAGAACTTCGTCGGGGTCTCCACCGCGAAGGTGATGCCCTCGGGCGCCGCCACGGTGACCGGGTGGCTGAAGCCGAGGGCGAACTCGAGGTCCGAGCCCTTGGCCGTCACGCGGTATCCGGTGCCGACGATCTCGAGCTTCTTGGTGTAGCCCTCGGTCACGCCGGTGACGAGGTTCGCCAGCAGCGTGCGGGTCAGGCCGTGCAGCGAGCGCGACTGGCGCTCGTCGTCGGGCCGGGTCACCACGAGGGTGCCGTCCTCCTGCGCGACCTGGATGGGTGCGGCCACGGTGTGGCTCAGGGTCCCCTTGGGGCCCTTGACCGTCACGTGCGCGCCGTCGATCGCGACGTCGACGCCGGCCGGGACCGGGACGGGGACCTTGCCGATACGGGACATGGTGCTCTCCTCTCGGTCTCTCGGTTACCAGACGTAGGCGAGGACTTCCCCACCCACGCCCTTCGAGGCAGCCTGCTTGTCGGTCAGGAGGCCGGAGGACGTGGACAGGATCGCCACGCCGAGGCCGCCCAGGACGCGCGGCAGGTTGGTGGACTTGGCGTACACGCGCAGGCCCGGCTTGGACACGCGGCGCACACCCGCGAGCGAGCGCTCGCGGTTCGGGCCGAACTTGAGCTGGATCGTCAGGTTCTTGCCCACGGGGGCGTCACCGACGGTCCAGCCGGCGATGTAGCCCTCCGCCTGGAGGATGTCCGCGATGTTCGCCTTGAGCTTGGAGTACGGCATCGTCACGGAGTCGTGGTACGCGGAGTTCGCGTTCCGCAGACGCGTCAGCATGTCTGCGATGGGGTCGGTCATCGTCATCGGGCTTGTGCCCTTCCTCGCCGGGGTATCCCCGCGCCGTGGCGGCGCAAGGGGACCTTCGGCGTAGTGGTTACCAGCTGCTCTTGGTGACGCCGGGAAGCTCGCCGCGGTGCGCCATCTGGCGCAGGCAGATGCGGCAGAGGCCGAACTTGCGGTAGACCGAGTGCGGCCGGCCGCACTTCTGGCACCGGGTGTAGGCGCGGACCGCGTACTTGGGCTTCCGCGCCGCCTTCTGGATCAGGGCGGTCTTCGCCATGGTCAGTTCTCCTTGAAGGGGAAGCCGAGACGGCGGAGCAGCGAGCGGCCCTCGTCGTCGGTGGTCGCGGTCGTCACGATCGTGATGTCCATGCCCCGGCTGCGGTCGATCCTGTCGGGGTCGACCTCGTGGAACATGACCTGCTCGGTGAGCCCGAACGTGTAGTTGCCGTGGCCGTCGAACTGCTTCGGTGACAGACCACGGAAGTCACGGATCCGCGGCAGGGCCAGGGAGATCAGCCGGTCGGTGAACTCCCACATCCGGTCCCCGCGCAGGGTGACGTGGGCGCCGATCGGCATGCCCTCGCGCAGCTTGAACTGTGCGATGGACTTGCGCGCCTTGGTCACCTGCGGCTTCTGACCGGTGATGGCCGTGAGGTCGCGGATCGCACCCTCGATGAGCTTGGAGTCCTTGGCCGCCTCGCCGACACCCATGTTCACCACGACCTTGACGAGGCGTGCGACCTGGTTGACGTTCTCGTGGCTGAACTCCTCGCGCAGGGCGGGGAGGATCTCCTCGGCGTACTTGGTCTTCAGACGCGGAGCGGTCCGCGTCGCGACGGTGTCAGTGCTCATCTCAGATGTCCTTACCGGAGCGCTTCGCCACACGGACGCGCACCGTGCGGGTGCGACCGTCGCGCTCGATCTCCTCGGTGCGGTAGCCGACGCGCGTGCCCTTCTTGGTCTCCGGGTCCACGAGCATGACGTTGCTGACGTGGATCGCGGCCTCGCGCGTCTCGATGCCACCGGTGCGCGTGCCGCGCGACGTCTGGCCCGCCTTGACGTGGTGGGTCATGCGCTGCACGCCCTCGACGACGATGCGGTCCTTGTCCTGGATGACCTCGAGCACACGCCCCTGCTTGCCCTTGTCGCGGCCCGCGATGACGACGACGAGGTCGCCCTTCTTGATCTTGGCCATGGTCAGAGCACCTCCGGTGCCAGCGAGATGATCTTCATGAACTTCTTGTCCCGCAGCTCACGACCGACCGGGCCGAAGATGCGCGTCCCGCGGGGCTCCCCGTCGTTCTTGAGGATCACCGCCGCGTTCTCGTCGAACTTGATGTACGAGCCGTCGGGCCGGCGGCGCTCCTTGGTGGTGCGCACGACGACGGCCTTGACGACGTCACCCCTCTTGACGTTGCCGCCCGGGATGGCGTCCTTGACCGTCGCGACGATCACGTCGCCGATACCGGCGTAGCGACGGCCGGATCCACCGAGAACACGGATGCAGAGGATCTGCTTCGCTCCCGTGTTGTCGGCGACCTTCAGTCGCGACTCCTGCTGGATCATGTCTGTGAACTCCTGTCGTCGAGCCGGTTCTCGCCAGCGCGAGCCTGGCCGAACGGATATGGGGTGAGGCTGCGCCCGCCCGGTCGCCGTGGCTCCCGGGCGGGCAGCGGGCCTCTTACTTCGCCTTCTCCAGGATCTCCACCACGCGCCAGCGCTTGGTCGCCGACAGCGGGCGGGTCTCCATGATGAGGACGAGGTCGCCGACACCGGCCGCGCTGGCCTCGTCGTGCGCCTTGACCTTGCTCGTGCGCCGCATGACCTTGCCGTAGAGCGGGTGCTTGACCCGGTCCTCGACCTCGACCACGACGGTCTTCTGCATCTTGTCGCTGACGACGTAGCCGCGCCGCGTCTTGCGGTACGGGCGGGCCGCGTCGGCCGCGGACTCGGCGGCCTGCGCCGCTGCGTTCTCGGTGCTCATGTCTGACCTCTCGCTCACTCGGCGTCGGAGCCGGGTGCGGTACGGATGCCGAGCTCGCGCTCACGCAGGACCGTGTAGATCCGAGCGATGTCGCGGCGGACGGCCTTCAGTCGGCCGTGGCTCTCGAGCTGACCGGTCGCGGACTGGAAGCGGAGGTTGAACAGCTCCTCCTTGGCCTTCTTCAGCTCGGCGACCAGCGTCTCGTCGTCCATGCCGTCGAGCTCGGCCGGAGCCAGCTCCTTGGATCCGATAGCCATCAGTTGCCACCACCCTCGCGCACCACGAAACGGCACTTCATCGGGAGCTTGTGCATCGCGCGGCGCATCGCCTCGCGAGCGAGCGGCTCCGGGACACCGGCCAGCTCGAACATGATGCGACCCGGCTTCACGTTCGCGACCCACCACTCGGGCGAGCCCTTGCCGGAACCCATACGGGTCTCGGCCGGCTTCTTCGTCAGCGGGCGGTCCGGGTAGATGTTGATCCACACCTTGCCGCCACGCTTGATGTGGCGCGTCATGGCGATACGCGCCGACTCGATCTGCCGGTTCGTCACGTACGCGGGCTCGAGGGCCTGGATGCCGTACTCACCGAACGAGATCGTCGTGCCACCCTTCGCCGCGCCGGAGCGCGACGGGTGGTGCTGCTTGCGGTGCTTGAGCCGCCGCGGGATCAGCATGCTCAGGACTCCGTTCCGGTCTCAGGGGCCGACTCGGCGGGCGCCGCGGCGACCTCGGCCGGGGCCTCGGTGCGCTCGGCACGCTCCGGGCGGCGGGCGCCACCGCGTGCGGGGCGGTCGCCACGGTCGGCGCGGGGGCCACGGGGAGCACGCGGACCGGCGGAGGCCTGCTCGCGGGCGTACTCCTTCTCCGTCATGTCGCCCTTGTAGATCCACACCTTGACGCCGATCTGACCGAACGTCGTGCGGGCCTCGAAGGTGCCGAAGTCGATGTTCGCGCGCAGCGTGTGCAGCGGCACACGACCCTCGCGGTAGAACTCGCTGCGGCTCATCTCCGCACCGCCCAGGCGGCCGGCGCACTGCACCCGGATGCCCTTGGCACCGGCGCGCAGGGCGGACTGCATGCCCTTGCGCATGGCGCGGCGGAACGAGACACGGCTCGCGAGCTGCTCCGCGATGCCCTGGGCGACCAGCTGCGCCTCGAGCTCGGCGTTCTTGACCTCGAGGATGTTGAGCTGCACCTGCTTGCCGGTCAGCTTCTCGAGCTCGCCGCGGATGCGGTCGGCCTCGGCGCCGCGGCGGCCGATGACGATGCCGGGACGCGCCGTGTGGATGTCCACGCGGACGCGGTCACGAGTGCGCTCGATCTCGACCTTCGCGATGCCGGCGCGCTCGAGGCCCGTCGACATCAGCTTGCGGATCTGGACGTCCTCACGGACGTAGTCGCGGTACCGCTGCCCCGGCTTGGTGCTGTCGGCGAACCAGCGCGACCGGTGGTCGGTGGTGATGCCGAGGCGGTACCCGTGCGGGTTGACCTTCTGTCCCACTATCGGGTCCTCTCCTTCTTCTCGACCGGGGCGACGACCACGGTGATGTGGCTCGTGCGCTTGAGGATCCGCGACGCACGCCCCTGGGCGCGCGGCCGGAACCGCTTGAGCGTCGGGCCCTCGTCGACGTACGCCGCCTGCACGACCAGCGCCGAGGCGTCGAACGCCTCGTTGGCACGGTCGGCCTTGACGCGGGCGTTGGCGATCGCGCTCTCGACCACCTTGCGGACGGTCTCCCCCGCGGCCTGCGGCGCGAACTTCAGCGTCGCGACGGCCTCGTCGGCCTGCTTGCCACGGATGAGGTCCACGACGCGCCGGGCCTTCTGGGGCGTGACACGGACGAACCGCGCCTGCGCCTTGGCTTCCATTGCTGTCCTGCCTTCTTGTGTCGTCATGCGACCGGTGGGGACGTCACCTGCTGCACCCGTGAGGGTCAGCGGCGACGGCCCTTCCGGTCGTCCTTCTCGTGGCCGCGGAAGGTCCGCGTGGGGGCGAACTCGCCGAGCTTGTGGCCGACCATCGACTCGGTCACGAAGACCGGGACGTGCTTGCGGCCGTCGTGCACGGCGAACGTGTGACCGAGGAAGTCGGGCGTGATCATCGACCGGCGCGACCAGGTCTTGATGACCGTCTTGGTCCCCTTCTCGTTCTGCGCGTCCACCTTCTTCTGAAGGTGGTCGTCGACGAAGGGGCCCTTCTTGAGGCTACGTGGCATCGGTCAGGTCTCCTGTCAGCGCTTCTTGCCGGTACGACGGCGACGGACGATCAGCTTGTCGCTGGGCTTGTTCGGGCGCCGCGTGCGGCCCTCCGGCTGACCCCAGGGGCTGACGGGGTGACGGCCACCGGACGTCTTGCCCTCACCACCACCGTGCGGGTGGTCGATCGGGTTCATGGCGACGCCACGGACGGTCGGGCGCTTGCCCTTCCACCGCATGCGGCCGGCCTTGCCCCAGTTGATGTTGGACTGCTCGGCATTGCCGACCTCACCGACCGTCGCACGGCAGCGCAGGTCGACGTTGCGGATCTCGCCGGACGGCATGCGCAGCTGCGCGTACGGCCCGTCCTTCGCGACGAGCTGCACCGACGCACCCGCCGAGCGGGCGATCTTCGCGCCGCCACCGGGCTTCAGCTCGATGGCGTGGATGACCGTACCGGTCGGGATGTTGCGCAGCGGCAGGTTGTTGCCGGGCTTGATGTCGGCGGCCGGGCCGTTCTCCACCACGTCGCCCTGCGACAGCTTGTTCGGCGCGATGATGTAGCGCTTCTCGCCGTCGGCATAGTGCAGCAGCGCGATGCGCGCGGTGCGGTTCGGGTCGTACTCGATGTGCGCGACCTTGGCCGGCACGCCGTCCTTGTCGTGGCGACGGAAGTCGATGACCCGGTAGGCGCGCTTGTGGCCACCGCCCTGGTGCCGCGTGGTCACGCGACCGGTGGAGTTGCGACCCCCGGTCTTGTGCAGCGGACGGACCAGCGACTTCTCCGGCTCCGAGCGCGTGATCTCGACGAAGTCGGCGACGCTGCTGCCGCGGCGGCCCGGCGTCGTCGGCTTGTACTTACGGATTCCCATGGAAGGTGTGTCCCTTACGTCTCGTCGGTCCGGCGTCAGCCGACCGGTCCGCCGAAGATGTCGATGGTGCCCTCACGCAGCGTCACGATCGCGCGCTTGGTGTCCTTGCGCTTGCCGATCCCGAAGCGGGTGCGGCGGCTCTTGCCCTTGCGGTTCGCCGTGTTCACCGAGTCGACCTTGACGCCGAAGACCTGCTCGACGGCGATCTTGATCTCGGTCTTGTTCGCACGGGGGTCCACGAGGAAGGTGTACTTGCCCTCGTCGAGGAGGCCGTAGCTCTTCTCGGAGACGACCGGCGACAGCAGGATGTCGCGCGGGTCCTTCTTGTTCACGGTGGTCACTTCGTCTCCTCCGTGGCGAGCTCGGACGCCTCGGACTCGGTCGCCACGGCCTTGGCCGAGCGACCCGCGGGACGCGCGAGGAACGCCTCGAGGGCTCCCCGCGTGAAGACGACGTCGTCCGAGACCAGCACGTCGTAGGTGTTGAGCTGGTCGGCGGTGAGCAGGTGGACCTGCTCGAGGTTGCGCAGGGACTTCCACGAGCCCTCGTCACCGCGCTCGAGCACCACGAGCACGTGGCGGCGCGGGGACAGGGCAGCGAGGGTCGCGGCCGCAGCCTTGGTCGACGGCACGGCGTCGGCTCCGAGGAAGCTCTCCACGACGTGGACGCGACCGGCGCGGGCGCGGTCCGAGAGGGCACCGCGCAGCGCGGCCGCCTTCATCTTCTTGGGAGTCCGCTGGCTGTAGTCGCGCGGGACCGGTCCGTGCACGACGCCACCACCGGCGAACTGCGGCGCACGGGTCGAGCCCTGACGGGCACGGCCGGTGCCCTTCTGCTTGTACGGCTTGCGGCCACCGCCGGAGACCTCGGCACGGGTCTTCGTCTTGTGGGTGCCCTGGCGGGCCGCCGCGAGCTGGGCGACGACCACCTGGTGGATCAGGGGGACGTTCGTCTGGACGTCGAACACCTCGGCGGGCAGCTCGGCCTTGCCGGCCTTCTTGCCCTGGGCGTCCAGGACGTCGACGGTCTGCGTCGTCATCGAGGACTCACGCTCCCTTCGCGGCGGTGCGCACGAGCACGACGCCGCCCTTCGGGCCGGGGACGGCGCCCTTGACGAGCACCAGACCCTTCTCGGCGTCGACCGCGTGCACGGTCAGGTTCTGGGTGGTCTGGCGGACGTTGCCCATCCGGCCGGCCATGCGCAGGCCCTTGAAGACGCGCGACGGCGTCGAGGCGCCACCGATCGAGCCCGGCTTGCGGTGGTTGCGGTGGGCACCGTGGGACGCGCCCACGCCGGCGAAGCCGTGGCGCTTCATGACACCGGCGGTGCCCTTGCCCTTGGTCGTGCCGACGACGTCGACCACCTGGCCGGCCGTGAAGGCCTCGGCGGTGATCTCCTGGCCGAGCGCGTACTGCCCGGCGTCCGGCGTGCGGATCTCCGTCACGTGGCGGCGGGGCGTGACACCGGCCTTCTCGAAGTGGCCCTTGAGCGGCTGGGTGACCTTGCGGGGGTCGATCTGGCCGAAGGCCAGCTGGACCGCGGCGTAGCCGTCCGTCTCCGCCGTGCGAACCTGGGTCACCACGTTGGTGCCCACCTGCACGACGGTGACGGGCACGAGGCGCCCGGCCTCGTCCCACACCTGCGTCATGCCGAGCTTGGTGCCCAGCACGGCCGTGATCGGCCTGGCGTTCTGGGGAAGCGTGGTCATCGTGATCTCCTGAGCCTCAGAGCTTGATCTCGATGTTCACGTCCGCCGGCAGGTCGAGGCGCATGAGCGAGTCGACCGCCTTCGGCGTGGGATCGATGATGTCGATGAGGCGCTTGTGGGTGCGCATCTCGAAGTGCTCGCGGCTGTCCTTGTACTTGTGAGGCGACCGGATGACGCAGAAGACGTTCTTCTCCGTCGGCAGCGGCACCGGACCCACGACCGTCGCACCAGCGCGCGTCACCGTGTCGACGATCTTGCGCGCCGAGCTGTCGATGACCTCGTGGTCGTAGGACTTGAGCCGGATGCGGATCTTCTGTCCCGCCATGGCGTCGTCTGACTCTCTCTCTCGAACCGCTAGCTGTCCGACCCCCGCACTCGGGCGTGTCGCGCTCGGCGACACACTTTCGCGCTGCGCACCCGCGAGGGCACGAGGTCGTTGGATGCTGTGGGGACCGGGCCGCCTGCGGCGGGCCGAACCCTCAACGTCTGTCGTACATGGCTGCCGCGCACACCGGTCCGGCCGCGCTCTGGCACCGGGCGGGATCGCGGGGATCCCATCGGCGGCCGCGTTCGGACGCAACGGCGCCGGGCAACCTGAACAGTGTGCCAGACGAAGCCCGCGAAGACCAATCGCGTGTCGCACGGCCCGACCGGGGTCCGCGTGGTACGCGTGGGTGAGCTCGGCGTCGTCGTGCAGCCCCTGGCCACGCCGCGGTGGGCGGGGCCGGCGAGGACGGCAGGCACGGCGAGGGCCCGGACCCCAGCGGGTCCGGGCCCTCGTCGGTGTCACTTGACGATCTTGGTGACCTTGCCCGAGCCGACGGTCCGGCCACCCTCACGGATGGCGAAGCCGAGGCCCTCCTCCATGGCGATCGGCTGGATCAGCTCGACCGACATCTCGGTGTTGTCGCCCGGCATGACCATCTCGGTGCCCTCGGGCAGCGTGATGACGCCGGTGACGTCCGTCGTCCGGAAGTAGAACTGCGGACGGTAGTTCGAGTAGAAGGGGTTGTGACGGCCGCCCTCGTCCTTGGCCAGGATGTAGACCTGCGCCTCGAAGTTGGTGTGCGGCGTGATCGAACCCGGCTTCACGACGACCTGGCCACGCTCGACGTCCTCGCGCTTGATGCCACGGAGCAGGAGGCCGCAGTTCTCGCCGGCCCACGCCTCGTCCATCTGCTTGTGGAACATCTCGATGCCCGTGACCGTGGTCTTCTGGGCCGGACGGATGCCGACGATCTCGACCTCGGAGTTGATCGCGAGCTTGCCGCGGTCGACCTTGCCGGTCACGACGGTGCCACGACCGGTGATCGTGAAGACGTCCTCGATCGGCATGAGGAACGGCTTGTCCATGTCACGCACCGGCTCCGGCACGGACTCGTCGACGGCCTCGAGCAGGTCCTCGACCGACTTGACCCACTGCGGGTCGCCCTCGAGGGCCTTCAGGCCGGAGACCCGGATGACGGGGGCGTCGTCGCCGTCGAAGCCCTGCGACGACAGCAGCTCACGGACCTCCATCTCGACGAGCTCGAGAATCTCCTCGTCGTCGACCATGTCGGACTTGTTGAGCGCCACGAGCAGGTAGGGCACGCCGACCTGACGGGCGAGCAGGACGTGCTCACGCGTCTGGGCCATCGGGCCGTCGGTCGCGGCGACCACCAGGATCGCGCCGTCCATCTGGGCGGCACCGGTGATCATGTTCTTGATGTAGTCGGCGTGACCCGGCGCGTCGACGTGCGCGTAGTGACGCTTCTCCGTCTGGTACTCGACGTGCGCGATGTTGATCGTGATACCGCGCTGCTTCTCCTCCGGCGCCTTGTCGATCTCGTCGAACGGCGTGAAGGGGTTCAGGTCGGGGTACTTGTCGTGCAGCACCTTCGAGATGGCAGCGGTCAGCGTCGTCTTGCCGTGGTCGACGTGACCGATGGTCCCGATGTTGACGTGCGGCTTGGTCCGCTCGAACTTGGCCTTCGCCACTGGTGTCCTCCTCGGACTGGGTAGTTGTGCCGTCCGGTGCAGGTGTCGGATGACTCCTGCGGGGCGTGCGTCTCTACAGGTTGATGGATGGAACTGAAGCGGTCGACCTGTGGGGACTCACTCGCCCCGGGTCTTCTTGATGATCTCCTCGGCCACGTTGCGAGGAACCTCGGCGTAGCTGTCGAACTGCATCGAGTACACCGCACGACCCTGGGTCTTGGACCGCAGGTCGCCGACGTAGCCGAACATCTCCGACAGCGGGACGAGGGCGCGGACGACCTTGACGCCGGTCGCGTCCTCCATGGACTGGATCATGCCGCGACGGGAGTTGATGTCGCCGATGACCTCGCCCATGTAGTCCTCCGGCGTCCGGACCTCGACCGCCATGACCGGCTCGAGGAGGACCGGGTCCGCCTTCCGGACCGCCTCCTTGAGGATCATCGAGCCAGCGATCTTGAACGCCATCTCGGAGGAGTCGACGTCGTGGGCAGCGCCGTCCAGCAGCGTGGCCTTGATGCCGACCAGCGGGAAGCCGGCGAGGACGCCGAGCTCCATCGCCGACTGCACGCCCGCGTCGACACTGGGGATGTACTCCCTCGGCACGCGACCACCGGTGACCGCGTTGACGAACTCGTACATGTCGCCGTCCTCGGAGTCCAGCGGCTCGAAGGTCATCTGCACCTTCGCGAACTGGCCCGACCCACCGGTCTGCTTCTTGTGCGTGTAGTCGATCTTCTCCACCTTGCGGCGGATGGTCTCGCGGTACGCGACCTGCGGCTTGCCCACGTTCGCCTCGACCTTGAACTCGCGGCGCATGCGGTCGACCAGGATGTCCAGGTGGAGCTCGCCCATGCCGCCGATGACGGTCTGGCCGGTCTCCTCGTCCAGGCGGACCCGGAAGGTCGGGTCCTCCTCGGCGAGCTTCTGGATCGCCACGGAGAGCTTCTCCTGGTCGCCCTTGGTCTTGGGCTCGATCGCCACGTCGATGACCGGCTCGGGGAAGGTCATCGACTCGAGGATGATCGGGTGCTGCGGGTCGCACAGGGTGTCACCGGTCGTGACGTCCTTGAGCCCGATGAACGCGTAGATGTGACCCGCCGTGGCCTCGTCGACCGGGTTCTCCTTGTTGGCATGCATCTGGAACAGCTTCCCGATGCGCTCCTTCTTGCCCTTGGTCGAGTTGATGACCTGGGCACCGGAGGGGACCTTGCCGGAGTAGACCCGGACGTAGGTGAGCTTCCCGAAGAACGGGTGCGTGGCCACCTTGAACGCGAGGGCCGAGAACGGCTCGTCCGCCGACGGCTCGCGCGTGATGATCTGCTCCGCGTCCTTCACGTCGTGCCCCTCCATCGGAGGCACGTCGAGCGGACCGGGCAGGTAGTCGATCACGGCGTCGAGCATGGGCTGGACGCCCTTGTTCTTGAACGCCGAGCCGCAGAGGACGGGGTACGCCTCGCCGGCGATGGTGAGCTTCCGGATGCCGGCCTTGATCTCGTCCTCGGTCAGCTCCTCGCCGCCGAGGTACTTCTCGAGCAGCTCCTCGTCAGCCTCGGCGACGGCCTCCACGAGCTGGGACCGGTACTCCTCGGTCTTCTCGACGAGATCAGCGGGGATCTCCTCGATCGTGTAGTCCTCGCCCATCTTGACGTCACCGCGCCACGTGAGGGCCCGCTTGTAGACGACGTCGACGACGCCCATGAACTCGCTCTCGGCGCCGATCGGCAGCTGCAGCACGAGGGGCTTCGCCTTGAGACGGTTCACGATGGTGTCGACCGTGAAGTAGAAGTCGGCGCCGAGCTTGTCCATCTTGTTGACGAAGCAGATCCGCGGGACGTTGTACTTGTCCGCCTGCCGCCACACCGTCTCCGACTGCGGCTCGACACCCTCCTTGCCGTCGAACACGGCGACGGCACCGTCGAGCACGCGCAGCGACCGCTCCACCTCGACCGTGAAGTCGACGTGGCCCGGCGTGTCGATGATGTTGATCTGGTTGTTCTGCCAGTAGCAGGTGGTGGCAGCAGACGTGATCGTGATGCCGCGCTCCTGCTCCTGCTCCATCCAGTCCATCGTCGAGGCGCCGTCGTGCGTCTCACCGATCTTGTAGTTCACCCCGGTGTAGAACAGGATCCGCTCGGTGGTGGTCGTCTTGCCGGCATCGATGTGCGCCATGATGCCGATGTTGCGGACCTTCTTGAGGT
>NZ_CAMPHH010000031.1 GCF_946885855.1 uncultured Actinotalea sp.
CCACCCGAGGATGCGTTGTCCCCACCCCCGCGACGTCGCGGCCGCCTGGACCGGGCGCTGCGCTCGGGCGTGCTCCGGTCCAGCGCGGTGCGCTACCTGGTCGTGGGGGCGTCGGCGTTCCTCGTGGACCTCGGCCTGCTGGCGCTGCTCCACGAGGTGCTCGGCGTGCCCGTCGGGCCCGCCGGCTCGCTCGCCTTCCTCGGCAGCTTCGCCTACACGTACTCCATGCAACGCCTCGCGTTCGCCTCGGACGCGCCGCACGGCTCCGCCCTCGTGCGGTACGCGATCCTGGTCGGCGCGAACACCGTCGCCACGGGCGTCGTCGTGCACGTGCTCGCGGCGACGGAGATCGGCTGGGTCGGGAGCAAGGTGGTCGCGACCGCGCTCACCACCGTCTGGAACTACTTCCTCTACCGCCACTGGGTCTTCCCCGTGACGGCCGAGGCGTCACGACCCACCCCGCAGGAGGCCTGAGCGATGTTCAACGGCGCTGTCGTCACGGCGGTCGTTCCGGCGTACCGCGAGGAACGGATGATCGCCCGCGTCATCACCACCATGCCGGACGTCGTCGACCACATCGTCGTGGTCGACGACTGCAGCCCGGACGACACGAGCGGCGCCGCCCTGGCCGTCGGCGACCCTCGGGTGCACGTCGTGCGGCACGAGACCAACCAGGGCGTGGGCGGCGCCATCATCACCGGCCACCGGCGGGCGATGGAGCTCGGCTCCGACATCAACGTGGTCATGGCCGGCGACGCCCAGATGGACCCCGCGTACCTGCCGGACCTGCTCGTGGAGGTCACGGACCAGGGCTACGGCTTCGCCAAGGCCAACCGCTTCTTCGCACCCGAGTCGTTCAGCGGTATGCCGCGGCACCGGGTCTTCGGCAACATCGTGCTGTCGTTCCTCACCAAGCTGGCGTCCGGCTACTGGCACCTCTTCGACCCGCAGAACGGCTACACGGCCGTGCGGACCAGCGTGCTGCGGCGCATCCCGCTCGACTCCGTGGCGCGGCGCTACTCCTTCGAGAACGACCTGCTCATCCACCTCAACATCCTGCAGGTACCTGCCGTGGACGTGCCGATCCCGGCCGTGTACGGCGACGAGGTCTCCAGCATCCGGCTGAGCAAGGTCGTGCCCGAGCTCGTCGCGCTCCTCGGACGGGGCTTCTGGCGGCGTGTCTGGTACCGCTACGTGCTCTGGTCCTTCAGCCCGATCGCCCTGCTGCTGTTCCTCGGGCTGCTCTTCCTGGGCTTCGGCCTCGGCGTCACGGTGTGGATCTCCTTCCTCGCCTTCACGTCCGTCATCGCGACGGCGGGCACCGTCATGCTCGCGGCCCTGCCCCTCATGATCGGTACCCAGATGCTCATCAGCGCGCTCCAGCTGGACATCCAGGCCAGCCCGAGCGTCCCGGACGGCCGGCCGTTCGGTGAGCCCGGCCACGCATCCGGCGAGACACGGCGCGCCGCATGAGCACCGCGCGACCGCATCCGCTCGGGCCGGTCAGCGCTCGGTGGGCCCGCCGCCCCGGCGCGCGACGGACCCTGGCGGTGCTCGCCCCCGTCCTGGCGTTCCTCGCCCTCACGGCATGGGGGATCTCCTCGCCGGTGGGGTCCAGCCCGGACGACGACTTCCACGTGACCAGCCTCTGGTGCGAGCCGGGGGACCGTGACGGCATCTGCGAGGACACCGAGGATCCCGCCTCCCGGGTCGTCGCCTTCTCGCTCATCGGCGCCCCGACCTGCTACGCGTTCCGCCCCGCGGAGTCGGGCGCGTGCGTGGGGCAGGACCTGTCGACCTTCGCCGACGACGAGATGGTCCGTACGGAGCGGGGCAACTTCGACGGCCTGTACCCGCGGGTGTTCTACGCGGCGCTGTCCCCGTTCGCGGGGCCGGACCTCGAGGCCGGGGTGCTGGCCATCCGGACGGTCAACGCGGCGCTGTTCGTCCTCGTCGTCACCGCGGTGGTGGTGGCGGTCCCGCCGGCGCTTCGACGTCCCGTCGTCGTGGGCGTCGTCGCCACAGCGGTCCCGCTCGGGATGTTCGTCATCCCCTCGACCAACCCGAGCTCCTGGGCCCTGCTCTGCGCGGCGACCCTGTGGGCGACGGTGCTGGGCTTCCTGCGGTCACGCGGCCGGCGCGCCGCGGTGCTCGCCGCGTTGAGCGTCGTGGTCGTCGTCATGGGCGCGGGCGCCCGGGCCGACGCGGCGATCTTCGCGGTGCTGGCCCTGCTCGCCGTCGGCGTCCTCGCGGTGCGACGCGGGCGGCCCCGGGTCGTCGCGCTCGTGCTGCCCGCGGTGGTCGCCGTCGTGGCGTTCGCCCTGTTCTCGACCGCGTCCCAGGGCGGCCAGGTGGCCACGGGGCTGCCGAACGAGGCCCGCCCGGACCGGTCGTCCGGTCGGCTCCTCTTCGTCAACCTCCTCGAGGCGCCGCGGCTGTGGTCCGGCATGCTCGGCGAGAAGGGCATCGGGTGGCTGGACACCGAGCTGCCGGCCTCGACCTGGGTGCTGGCGGTGGCCGTCTTCTTCGCCCTGCTCTTCTGGGGGGTCGCGGTGGTGGACCGCCGCAAGGCGCTGGCCGTCGTCGGCGTCTTCGCTGCGCTCTGGCTGGTGCCGGTGGTGCTCCTCGTGCAGACCGGTGCGGTGGTGGGCGAGCACGTCCAGCCGCGCTACGTGCTCCCGATGGCGATCATCCTGGCGGGGCTGGCCGCACTGCCGGTCGGCGGGCGGGCGCCACGCCTGACCGGCCTGCAGGCCTGGGCTGTGGTGGGTGCACTCGGGGTCGCCAACGCCGTCGCGCTCTACACGAACACCCGGCGGTACGTGACCGGCACGGACGTGACCGCACGCAGCCTCGACGTCGCCGTCGAGTGGTGGTGGCCGGTCGCACCCAGCCCGATGACGAGCTGGGTGCTGGGTTCCCTCGCGTTCGTCGGCGCGCTTGCCGCCCTGGCTGTCCTGGACCGACTGCCGGACCGCCCCGCCGCCGACCCCGGCGCCGAGCCCGGGCAGCGCGAGGTGCCGGACAACGTCGCCCCGGAGCGCGTCGCGGACTGAGCCGGCCCGCCCGCGTGCGGCGTCAGGCGGGGGCGCCCACCGCGCGTGCCCCCGCCTCCTTGACGCGGGCGACCACCTGGTGGGAGGGCAGGATGCTGGCCCGCTCGGCGTCGGCGTCGGCGTCACCGCGGACGAGGTCGACGAAGTGGTCGAGCTGCGCCGCGAGCGGCTCCCGTGAGGTGCGCAGCTCCGGGATCTCGATGACCGTCTGCTGCCGGTACCCACGGCCGCCCTCGAAGGCCGCCTCAGCGACATGGCGGTAGATCGTGATGTCCCGCCGGAGCAGGTCGATCTCGACGAGCTTGTCGAGCTCGTGGACCACCAGGCTCCGGACCTTCCGCTGACCCACCCGGCTCGCCGAGATGCTGGCCACGGCCCCCGACGCGAAGCGCAACGACGCCTCGACCACGTCCTCCGCGCCCTCGAGCGAGGCCGGGTGGAAGCGGCCGACCACAGCGTCCACGTGCGTGACCGGACCGGGCAGGAAGCGCATCGCCAGGTCGACGTCGTGCACCAGGAGATCCCACGCGACGCCCGTGCGGATCCGCGGGGCGTAGGGGGAGTGGCGCTGTCCCGTGACGTGGACCGCTGACTCGATCATCGGCAGGGCGGTCATGACGGCGGGGTTGAAGCGCTCGAGCAGGCCGCACATCATCGGCACCCCGGTCTCGGCCGAGAGCCGGAGGATCTCGGTGGTCGACGCCAGGTCGGCCGTGACCGGCTTCTCCACGAGGAGGGGTACGCCGGCCTCGAGGACCTGCCGCGCGAGGGGGGCGTGCGCCTCCGTCGCCGCCGCGACGATCACGGCGTCGATCCCGTCCAGGGAGCCGAGCTCGGGACGCCACGCCGCGCCCAGCCGGGTGGCGAGGTCCTGGCCCAGGTCAGCAAGCGGATCGACGACGGTGTGCAGGACGCAGTGCTCCGACTGGGCGGTCACCCGGGCGTGGAGCGACCCCATCGAGCCGGCACCGACGAGCAGGACGTTGAGCCGTGCCATCCTCATCCCTCCAGGACGGCGCGGACGGTGGCCACGACCCGGTCGACGTCGTCGTCCGAGACCTTGGGGTGCACGGGGAGCGAGACGACCTCCTGGACGACGCGCTCCGCCACGGGCACCTCGGGGATCCGTACTCCCGGGTGGTCGCGGTAGCAGGTGTAGTCGAAGACGAGCCGCGGGTAGTAGATCCCGGTGCCGATGCCCGCCTCCGTGAGCCGGGCGACGAGCTCGTCCCGGTCCACGCGCGCCTCGGAGGTGAGCCGAACGGTGAACTGGTGCCACACGTGCGAGCGTCCGGGTGACTCGCGGGGCAGGACGAGCCCGCGCACGCCCTCGAGCCCCGCGACGAGTCGCGCGGCGTTCGCCCGGCGGCGCGCCACGGAGGCCGCGTACCGGTCCAGCTGCGGCAGGACGAGGGCGGCCTGGAGGTCGGTGAGCCGGTAGTTGTGGCCGGCCATCTCGTACTGGTAGCGGGCGCGCATGCCCTGGTTGCGCAGGACCCGGAGCCGGTCGGCGAGCGCGTCGTCGTGCGTCGTGATGATCCCGCCCTCACCGGTGGTGAGGTTCTTGGTGCCGTAGAAGGAGAAGCACCCGATCCCGAAGCTCCCCGCGGCGCGTCCGTCGACGGTCGCGCCGTGCGCCTGGGCAGAGTCCTCGACCAGGACGAGGTCCCGCTCGTCGGCGAGGGCGGCGAACGCCGCCGCGTCGGCCGTCTGCCCGTAGAGGTGGACCGGCATGACGACGCGCGTGCGCTCGGTCACGGCGGCTGCCGCGGCGGCGGGGTCCAGGGTGAAGTCGTCGTCGCGGATGTCCGCGAAGGTCGCGACGGCGCCGGCCTCCAGGATCGCGTTCAGCGTCGCGACGAACGTGAACGGCGTGGTCAGCACCTCCTCGCCCGGCTGCAGGTCGAGCACCTGGAGCACGGCGACGAGAGCCGTCGTGCCGTTGTTGACGGCGATCGCGTGCGGCACGCCGGTGAGCTCGGCGAAGCGGCGCTCGAACTCGGCGACCACGGGGCCCTGGGCGATCATGCCGGACCGGAGGACCTGGAGGACCGCGGCCTCGACCTCGGGGCCCAGGTCGACGGAGGAGATGGGGATCACGGGGACCTCGGAGCGGGATGGGGTGGTGTCGCGGCAGACGGTACCAACGCGGCGGCGGGGTTCCGTGACCCCGAGGTCCCGGACGCGCCCACGGGCCCGTGCTGCACGTTCCGCAGGTGCGCCGCCCGGGCCGGACGCCGCCGTTCTAGGGTGCCCCCGTGAACACCATCCACCCCACCGCCCTGGTCGGACCGGGTGTCGAGCTCGGCACCGGCAACGTCATCGGTCCGGGGGCGGTGCTCCTCGGGCCGCTGCGGCTGGGCGACGACAACTGGGTCGGTCCCGGCGTGACGATCGGGACCCCGCCCGAGGTCCGCGGCGTGGAGCACGCCGCTCAGTGGCTCGAGCCGTCCGGCGGGCCGGGCGTCCGGATCGGCGACCGCAACGTGCTGCGCGAGATGACGCTCGTGCACCAGGGCTGGCAGGGCGCCACGGTGATCGGCGACGACTGCTTCCTCATGAACAAGGTCTACGTCGCCCACGACGCCGAGGTGGGCGACGGCGTCACCCTCGCCTCGACGGTGACCATGGGTGGTCACGTCCGCGTCGGGGCGGGGGCGAACCTCGGCATGGGCACGACCGTCCACCAACGGCGCGTGATCGGGGCCCGGGCCATGGTCGGCATGGGCGCGGTCGTCACGCGTGACGTCCCGCCCGCCGCGCTCGTCCACGGCAACCCCGCGCGGCTGCGCGGGGCCAACGTGGTCGGGATGCAGCGTGCCGGCGTCCCCGAGACCGCTGTCGCACTCCTGCAGGAGGCCTACGGGCGGGGCGAGGTGCCGGGCGGGGACGACCTGCCCGAGGCGGTCCGCGCCGACTTCCGCTGGTGGGTGGAGCGGTCCCTCAGGCCGTGAGCACCGAGCGGTAGACGTCCAGGGTCTGCCGTGCGGCGGTGGCCCAGGAGAACGCGCGGGAGCGCTCGCGGGACGCCGCCGTGAGCTCGTCGTGGGCGGCGCCGGTCGCGGCGCGCAGGGCCGTGGCCCAGGCGTCCACGTCCAGGACGGGCACGAGCAGCGCCGCGTCCCCGGCCACCTCGGCGCAGGCCGTGCCGGCACCCGTGACCACGGGGACCGCGTGCGTCATCGCCTCGAGCACGGGGAGGCCGAACCCTTCCCGGACGGACGGGAACGCGAAGGCCCGGGCGCCGGCGTACGCGGCGTGCAGGTCCGGGCGGCTGAGCGGCCCGAGGTGCCGCACGCCCGCGCCCCAGCTCGCCGGCGCGCCGTCTCCCCAGCCCTGCGGGCCGACCAGGACGAGGTCGGTCCCGTCGTCGTGCAACCCCGAGCGCTCGTACGCCGCCAGGAGCGTCGGCAGGTTCTTGCGGGGCTCGAGGGTGCCACACCACAGCACGTACGGCCGGTCCAGGCCGTACCGGGCGCTGAACCGCGCGACGTCGTCGGTCGTGACGGCCGGCACGCGCGCCCCGTGGGGGACGACGTGCGTCCGGCGCGCGTCGAGGCCGACCGCCAGGCAGGCGTCGGCCGTCGCCCGGGACGGTGCGATGACGGCGGCCGCCTCCCGGACCACCCGCGCGAGGGAGGAGCGGAAGAAGGCGTTGCCCCGCCGTGTGAAGTGGCTCGGGTCGTCGAGGAAGGCCAGGTCGTGGACCGTGACGACGAGCGGACGTCGCGTCGGGGGGACCGCCCACGTCGCCGCGTGGACGAGATCCACGTCCCCGAGCACGTGCTCCGCCCGCGGCAGCCGCAGCCGGTTCCACGCCTCGTAGAGCGCCGTGCGGGGCAGCGGTGCGTGATCGACGGGGAAGTCCAGGGTCCAGTCCGCCGGCGGGGGGCCGTCGTGGCGGGCCGCGAGGCCGCGGACCCGCACGTCCGGCAGCAGGCCGAGCTCACGGCCGAGCTCGACCACGTACGTGCCCGACCCCCCGGGCACGGGCTGCCAGCACTGCTCGACCGTGAGGGCGACGCGCAGCGGCTCCGCCGCCGTCACGGCACGACGACGGGCCGGCAGCCCAGGAGCGACGGCGGGCCGCCTCGGGTGTCGATCGCGTAGACGCACGCGGTCCGCTGCCCCGCCGGCGCGGCGAGGCGCGCGGTGAACCCGTGCAGCTCCCCGCGCCCGAAGACGGCGGCCACGTCCGGCCGCGGCTGGTCGGCGAGCAGCGCCGTCCCGACGCCGTCGACGTAGACGTGCACCGAGGTGGAGGCGGTGGTGTCCGGGTCCAGGGCCCAGCCGGAGACGGTGACCTCCCCGGCCGTGGCGGTGACGGCGTCGACGGCCCCGATGGGCGCCGCGTTGGCGGCGACCTGCACCTGCCGGCAGCCCAGCAGGGTGTGGGCGCCACCGGGGGCGGTGTTGATCCCGTAGGCGCACACGCTGTAGGAGCCGGGGGTCAGGTCGGTCCGGTAGGTCCAGCCGTGCTTGTCACCGCGGCGGAACACGGCCGCGACGTCGGGCCGGGACTGGTCCGCCCGCAGCGACACGCCCGTGGCGTTGACGTAGACGTGCACGTCGATCGACGCGTCGGTGTCCGGGTCGAACGTCCAGCCGCTGGCGGTCAGGGTCGAGCCCGAGACCGTGGCCGCGTCCAGGGCGCCGATCGGTGCGCTGTCCGCGACCACGACGGTCCGGCAGCCCAGGAGCGTGTTCGGCTTCCCCGCCGCCGTGTTGATCCCGTAGGCGCAGACGTCGTGCCGCCCCGGGCTCACCGTGCGGCTGTAGGTGTAGCCGTGCAGGTCGCCGTTGCCGAACGCCCGGCCGACGTCGGGCCGGGGCAGGTCCGCGAGCACGCGTGCCCCCACGCCGTCGACGTAGATGTGCACGTCGTTCGGCGCGGTGGTGTCGGGGTCGAAGGACCAGCCCGTGACCGTCAGCACGTCCCCGCGGGACTGGACGGTGTCCAGGGCACCGACCGGGACGGAGTCCGGCCCGGGGGAGGTGACGGTGGTGCACGTCAGCGGCGTGTTGGGACCGCGGACCGTGTTGATGGCGTAGACGCACACCGTGTGCGGGCCGTCGGTGAGGGTCGTCGACCAGGTGAAGCCGTGCCGGTCGCCACGGCCCAGCGCGGCGGCGACGTCCGGCCGTGGCAGGTCGGCGCGGATGCCGATGCCCTTGCCGTCGACGTAGATGTGCACGTCGGTCGGGTCGGTGGTGTCGGGGTCGACGGTCCAGCCCGACACCGTGAGGGTCGTCCCGCGCACGGTGACCGTCTCGACGCTGCCCACGGGGGCGACGTCGGGCACGGTGACGGTGGTGCAGCCGAGCAGGGCGTTCTCGCCCAGGCCGTAGCTGATGCCGTAGACGCAGACGCTCCGGGGACCCGGGTCAGCCGGGATCGCGACGCTGAAGCCGTGCCGGTCACCCAGGCCGTGGACGGCGGCGACGTCGGGGCGGGACAGGTCGGCCGTGGCCGCGGTGCCGCGGCCGTCGACGTAGACGTGGACGTCGTTGCTCTCCATCGCGTCGGGGTCCAGGGTCCAGCCGCTGACGGTGATGGTCGTGTTCGTCGCGGCCACCTGCTCGACGACGCCGATCGGTGCACGACCGGTGGGGGAGCCGAACCACTGCGTGTAGAACCGCCAGAAGTTCCGGTTGCCGTAGGAGGAGCAGGCGTCCCCGGTGCCCGCGCTGGCGAGCGCAGCGGCGTTCGGCTGGTAGGGGGTGTAGTTGTACAGCCCCGCCGTGGCCTGGTTGACGACGAACACCGGTGCGCTGCCGCAGGCCGGGTCCGGGTGGTACCTGATGTCGTTCCACTGCCCGGCGCGGTGCCGGAAGCGCTCGGGGGCCAGGGCGTAGTCCCGGAAGCGCCAGGCCGCCTGGTAGACCTGGTTGAAGAACCCGTAGTACTGGGCGTCGCACGGCGCGGTGTCCGGGCAGCCGTACCCCGTCGCGCTGCGGTAGCGGATCGGCGTCAGCGCGGCGCCGGACGCGGTCACCAGGCCCTGCTCCTTCTGGAGCAGCACGAGGAGCACCTTGGGGCTGATCCCGCACGCCGCCGCCACCTTGGCGATGATCCGTGCGGCGGGCTCGTCGACGGCCCCGACGTACCGTCCGGTGCAGCGGGTGTCCGCAGGCTTGTCGGGCGTCGTCTGCCGGTAGTCCTTGAGGCAGGGCGTCCCGTCCGGCCCCGGGACGCAGCGCGCCCCCTTCTCGTTGAGGAAGCGCTGCACGTCCTCGGCGCTCATCGACCACGAGGCGCGGAAGAGCTCGTCGCTGACGATGTACCCGGCGTCGAACTCCGCGGCCGCGGCGGCGGGTCCGGTGGCCGAGCCCAGCCCCGCGAAGGCGACCACCCAGGCGATCAGGACCGCGACCCGGCGTCGAGCCGTGACCGGGGGCCGTGCGGTCCTGACCCGTCCGGCGTGCGGTGCTTGCCGCTCGCCGACGGTCCCGTCGTGGGTGACCATGTAGGGTTCCTGTCGTTTCGTGCGGGGCAGGCAGCTCAAGTCTACGGACCTCGCCTGGTCGGGTGTCGCGAACCACGCCGGTGATCCAGCGGGACACGCGGACGGGGACGCCGCCCCCTCGTCGACCGACTTCCGGCTGTTGTGAGGACCTCCATGCCCCAGGACACGACCTCCGCGGACGAGCGCACCACCGTCGGACGGCCGCGCCGCGGTCCGTGGGTGGCGGCCACCGTGCTCGTCCTCGCGCTCATGGCGGCGTGGGCGGTCGGCACCCCGGTGATGACCTCCCCGGACGAGTCGAGCCACGTCGTCAAGGCGGCCGCCGTCGCCCGCGGCCAGTGGAGCGGTGAGCTGGGTCCACCGCCGGTGGACCGGACGCGACCGGGCGCCGGGACGATCGTGCAGCTGCCCGTGGACCTCGAGGCCTCCATCTACCTGCCGAACTGCATCGCCTTCCGTCCGGACGCGACGGCCGACTGCCACGGTGACCTGCCGCAGCGCACTGCCGACCTGGTGCCGGTGGAGACCTTCGCGGGTCAGTACCCGCCGCTGTACTACTTCGTCGTCGGGCTGCCGTCCCTGGTCCTCACGGGGGAGACCGCGCTGTACGGCATGCGCCTCATGTCCGCGTTCGTGTCGGCGCTGCTGGTCGGCTGGGCGGCGTACCGGATGTCGACCGCCGTCGGGCGACACCTCGCCGTCACGGGCGTCGTCGTCGCCCTGACGCCGATCTGCCTCTTCCTCGGCGGCACGGTCAACCCGATCGGCCTGGAGATCACCGCGGCCCTGAGCTTCTGGGCCGCGTGCCTGGCGCTCGTGCGCGCCCCGGGCGGCGTCGCCACGGGCGCCATGGTCCAGGCGGCCGTCTCGGGGGCCGTCCTCGTGAACGTGCGCGACAGCTCACCCTTCTGGGCGGCCCTCGTCGTCGTCTTCGCCGTGCTCGTGGCGCGTCCCGGTCGGCTGCGGGAGGTGGTGCGTCACCGCGCGGCACCGGCGGTCGGGGTCACGGCGCTGCTGGCGGCCGCGGCCGCCCTGTCCTGGGCTGCGCTCCACGGCAGCGCGGTGTCGGCCCGCGGGCTCTTCCCGGAGTACGCCGACCCGGCCGCGGCGGTCCTGGCGATCGCCGGTCGTTCCTACGAGTACCTCCTGCAGATGATCGGCAACTTCGGGTGGCTCGACACCCCGGCGCCGCCGGTCACCTATCTGGCGTGGTACGTGGCCGTCGGTGCGCTGGTGCTCCTCGCGGCGAGCGCGCGGGTCCGGCCGCGCGCGCGGGCCGGGGTGCTGCTGGCGCTCGCCGCCACCGCGCTCGCACCCTTCCTCCAGCTCCCGACGATGCCGGACGCCGGCCTCATCTGGCAGGGCCGCTACGGGCTCCCGCTCGCCGTCGGGCTGCCCCTGCTGGCCGCGGTCGCGCTGGACGAGCAGCGCGGCGCGGCCGACGACCTCGTGCGCCGCGCGGGGCGGGGCCTGCTGCCGGTCCTCGCGGTGGGGCACGTGGCCGCGTTCTACTGGGCGAGCCGCCGCTACAGCGAGGGGGCGACCGGGGACCTGTTCACGCTGCAGCCGAACTGGTCCTCACCGCTGGGGTACCTGACGGGCGTCGTGCTCTACGGCGCGCTGGTGGCGGCCGTCGGGGTGCTCGCCTGGCGCGCGATGGCGCCGACCGCGCCACGCCCGGGCCAGGGGCGCGCCGAGGGGGCCACCACCGACGCGGTGGCGGTGGCGTCCGACGGCGGGCCGGCAGGTCACGCCGAGGCTGTGCCGGTCGGCACGGCACAGATCGATCATGGGGCGGCCGGGCGGCGCCCTGACGGCTCCGTCCCAGGGGTGGGCCGGACGGGGGACAGCGGTTCGACTCCCGCCTGACGCCGTGTTGCACTGAGTCCGTCCGGGCCTCGTCGGCCCGGGCTCGGCTCGGACGTCGGAGGTGCGTCGTGAGGCTCGCGACGTGGGGAAGTGGCGGGGGACCCGTCTGGTTCGCGCGCAGCGGCGCGGTGGTGCTCGCCTCGTCGGCCCTGGTGGCCGCTGCGGTGACGACGACGCCCGCGGTGGCCGAGGCCGTGGCGAGCCGAGTGACGCTGTCGGCGACCACGGTGGTCGGTGGCGCCGACTTCGCCACCGACGCGTACGCGGACCCGTGGGACTACGCCAACCGGGAGGACCAGGTGCTCGTCGCCGGGGCGACGACGGCGGACCTCTGGTCCGCGGACGTCGCCGGCGGCCGGCTCGTGGTCGACGCGAAGCCCGGTGGCTTCGTGGCACCCGTGGTGAGCTGGGCGGACCTGGGCGCCCTCCCATGGGACCACGACGGCTCGGCGCTGCCCATCGACGCCACCAGGTACACGCGGATGTCGGTGCACATGCGGGTGGACCGCGCGGCGACCGGCACGGTCATGTGGTTCACGTGCGGGGTGGCCCTGGCGCGCTGCCAGGGGGCGAAGAGCTTCCCCACCGCGCCCGGCTGGCACACCTACGACATCCCCCTGACCTCGGGCGCGTCCGGACTCGCGTGGCAGGGGCTCGTCAAGGGGCTGCGCCTGTACCCGTCGGACCCGGGCGGCCGGGCCGAGATCGACTGGGTGCGGCTCTACGCCCCGGGCCAGACGACCACCGTCTCGTTCGACGACTCGACGAACAGCCCGGGGCAGGTGTTCTGGGACCGGGACGGCGACGCCGCCAACAACACCGCGACGAACCCGGACTGGGGCGTGCTGGACTCCACGGGCTCCGGCACCCGGCGCACGGTCCAGGGCGGCGCGCTGCCGTCCGGGACCTACCGGGTGGGCGTCCTGGACGACGGTGTCGCCACGTACGCGACGACACCGCTGGTGGTCGACGGACCGCCCGCTCCCGCGGTCATCGACCCGGACCGGACCGGTGGCATCGACCACGCCTCGCTCGGCGGCAACCCGTGGGACTTCAACGACCCGGGCGACGTCTACCGGGTGGGCAACGCGGACACCGCCGTCGCGAACGGCCTCCTCTACGGGACGAACCGCGGCCCTCTGGTCAACGACCCGCACGTCGTCCTCTCGCAGTACGGGGCCTTCGACGGCTCCCGGTTCCACCGGTTGACCCTGCGCATGGCGCACGAGGGCGGCTTCAGCCTCGAGGACACCGTCGGGGGCGGGATGAACGCCCGCCTGGTGTGGACGGTCCCGGAGGAGCCCGGCATCGCGCAGGTCTCCGACGATCTGGTCGTGTACCCGGGGTGGCACGCGACGACGCTCAGCCTGCGGAGCTACCCGCCCAACGCCGTGCAGGAGCCGGGCACCCTCGGGCAGGCCGGCTGGGCGGGGCGGTCGATCACCTCGTTCCGGATCGACCCCAACGAGGACCGCGGTGCGCGCCGGTGGTACATCGACGAGGTGCGGCTCGCGGAGGACGACACGGCCTACGGCGGCACCTTCGACATCCGCTTCCGCGACCAGGACTGGCAGCCGGGTACACGGGCGACGGTCCGGGCCGACACGGACCGGGCCGGCTGCGACGGCGCCGTCATCGCGCAGGACGTGGCCGTGACCCAGGGCGTCAACACGGTGCGGTGGACGCCGCGCCCGGTGCCCGAGGGCACCTACTGGGTGTGCGTGTCGCTCACGGACGGCCGCTCGACGACGTCCTCCTACGCCACCGGTCCGCTCCAGATGACGACGCGGCCGTCACCGCTCCTCGCCGGCGGCAGCCCGTTCGGGGCGGTCGACGACGTGCGGCGCGTCCCGGGTGGCCTCATGATCTCCGGCTGGGCGATCGACCCCGACACCACGGCCCCGACGAGCGTCCACGCCTACGTCGGCCAGCGGGGCGTCGCGACGAGCGCCTCGCTGTCCCGGCCGGACGTCGCGGCGGTCCACCCGGCGTACGGGCCCGACCACGGCTTCTCCGTCACGGTCCCCGCGACGGAGGGCACCTACGACGTCTGCGTCTACGCGATCAACATCGGTGTGGGCGGGACCACGGTGCTCCAGTGCCGTGTGGTCCGCGTGTCCTCGACGCCGGTCGCCGGCATCGAGGCCATCGGGCAGGTCCCCGGCGGCGTGCGGTTCGACGGCTGGGCCTTCGACCCCGACACGGCGGACCCGATCGATGTCCACGCGTACGCCGGGCGATCCGGCGTGGCGGTCCGGGCGGACCTGCAGCGCCCCGACGTCGCCGCCGTGTTCCCCGGCTACGGGTCACCCCACGGCTTCACCGCGACCGCCCCCGTCGTGGCGGGCGGGCCGCAGGCGATGTGCACCTACGGGATCAACGTCGGTGCGGGCGGGCTCGGCGTCTTCGGGTGCCCGGTCGTCGACGTCCGCGTCGACCCCATCGGTGTGCTCGACGCGGTCGAGCGCACGGCGGGCGGCGTCCGGGTGGCGGGGTGGACTCTCGACCCGAGCACGGAGGAGAGCCTGGACGTCCACGTCTACGTCGGCAGCGCGGGCACGGCGATCCGCGCGGACCGGCCCAGGCCGGACCTGCTGCCGCACTTCCCGGCGTGGCGGGGCAGCTACGGCTTCGAGACCGTCCTGCCGATCGGCGGGGGCCCGACCCCGGTCTGCGCCTACGGCATCAACAAGGGGATCGGCGGGCACGTGCTCCTGGGCTGCCGGACGGTGTGACCCGTCCGGCGTCGCGGCGCCGCCGCCGGACCGCCGTCAGCGGAAGACCCAGACGCGGTACAGCACGAAGTTCCAGGCGGCCGTGAGCACGACGGCGGCCGTCTTCGACACGAGGACCGGCACGCCCGCGGCCTCGCCGAGCTGGAGGATCATCAGCGTCGCGGCGAAGTTGACGACGAGGAGCACGCCGTACCGGACCGCCTGACGGTGCCACCGGGTGGCGCTGTCCGCGCGGAACACCGAGCGGTTGAGGGCGAAGTTGAGCACCACGCTGGTCCAGTACCCGACGGACGCGGCGGCCCACAGCGGCGCGCCGGCGGTCACGAGGAGGTAGAGGAGCCCCGCGTCGACGACGTAGCTGAGCCCGCCGATCGCGAGATAGACCACCAGGGGGCGGCGGGCCAGCGCGAGCAGCCGCTCGCGGGGGCCCCGCGCCACCGGCCGCGGTGCCGTCACGTCCCGGCGGACGGGTCGCCGTGCGGACCGGTCTGCGGGTGAGGGTCGACGGGCGACGTCGGTGCCGCATCCGCAGCGGCCGCGGCCTCGAGCCTGCGGACCCGCGCCTCGAGCAGGGCGTGCTCCTCGGCGATCGTGCGCGTCTCCTCCTCCAGGGTGGAGATCTCGCCGCTGAGCTGCAGGCACACGATGAGCAGCACGAGGAGCGCCAGGGCGAAGAGGAGGTTCGCCGCGACCTCGACCCCCGTCAGGCGGGTCAGCCAGAAGACGAAGTCCGGGAACGCGGCGAGCAGCGCCACGGCGACCGCGAGCGCGATCCAGATGGCCGCGTACTTCTCCCGCACGCGCCGCGTGGACAGCAGGCCGAGCAGGACGACGAGGAAGACGACCGACAGCCCGATCGACAGGGCGTACCCGCTCATGCGGCCTCCTCGACGGGGGCGTCGCTCGGCCTGGTGATGGCCAGGCCGAGGGCCAGGAGCGCCCGGCCCAGGAACAGCGCCGCCTGGAACGGTGACTGGGACGGCGTGCCCGCGGCCCGCGGCCGCATCTCGACGCCGAGCTGGCGGACCACCAGGCCGCGGCGGGACGCCGTGACGAGCGCCTCGACCGTGTCCCCGAGGTACTCCGCCGGGTAGTTGTGGGCGTAGAGGCGGATCGCGCGCCTGCCGCACGCCTTGAACCCGGACGTCGTGTCCGTCAGCTTCGTCCGGGTGATCCGCGACAGGCTGAAGGACAGAAACTTCATCGCCCAGCGGCGCGGGCCGCGCACCGAATACTCGCCCGTGCCGGCGAAACGCGCCCCGATGACGACGTCGGCGCCGTCCCGATCCAGCACCTCGAGCAGGCGGGGGACCTCCCGGGGGTCGTGCTGGCCGTCCGCGTCCAGCTGCACCATGACCTCGTAATCGTGGCGCAGCGCGTACTTGTAGCCGGCGCGCATGGCACCGCCGACCCCGAGGTTGATGGGCAGCTCGACGACCGCGACGCCCGCGTCACGCGCGATGCGCGCGGTGGCGTCGGTGGAGCCGTCGCTGACGACGAGCACGTCGACCTCGGGAAGGGTTGCCGCGACCTCGGTCAGCACGTCTCCGATGGAGTCCTCCTCGTTCCAGGCCGGCAGCACGACGAGGCAGCGCGCGGGAGCGGGGGAGAGCACCGGAGGATCCTAGCCGGTGCGGCCCGTCGGGAGCCGCTAGCCGGGTGCCGACGGTGGCAGGATCGGCGGGTCCCGCTGCTCAGGACGGGTGCAGGCAGGCGAGAGGAAGACGTGATGAAGGTCCTCATGGACGCGACGGCGGTGCCGGCTGACCGCGGCGGCGTCGGGAGGTACGTCGACGCCCTGGTCCCAGCGCTGGTCGACCAGGGCGTGGACCTTGCGGTGGTGACCCAGCAGCGTGATGCCGACCTCTTCGCGACGCTGGGGGCTCAGGAGGTCGTCGTGGCGCCCGCCGCGACCGCTCGGCGAGCCGTGCGTCTCGCCTGGGAGCAGCTCGGGCTGCCGGCCGTGGCGGGACGCCTGCGCGCCGAGGTCCTGCACAGCCCGCACTACACGCTGCCGCGGCTGAGCCCGGTGCCCGTCACGGTGACCCTGCACGACGCGACATTCTTCAGCCACCCCGAGGTGCACACCGGCACCAAGGGCCGCTTCTTCCGCGCCGCGACGCGCACCGCCGTGCGCCGGGCGGGGTCGCTCGTCGTGCCGTCGGCCGCCACCCGCGACGAGGTGCTCCGCTTCGCAGGGGGCGCGCCGACGGCGTTCCACGTGGCCTACCACGGGGTCGACACCGCGCTCTTCCGGCCGGTGGACGCCGCGGAGCGCGACCGCGTCCGGGCGTCGCTGGGACTGCGCGCGACGCGCTACGTGGGCTTCCTCGGCACGCTCGAGCCGAGGAAGAACGTCCCCGCGCTCGTGCGGGCGTGGGCGCGGGTCGCGCAGGACCTCCCTGACGCCCCCGCGCTGGTGCTGGCCGGTGGTCCCGGGTGGGACCCGGGCGTCGACGAGGCGATCGCCGCGGTGCCGGAGGGCCTGGAGGTCCGTCGGACGGGGTACCTGCCGCTCGCGGACCTCGCGGGGTTCCTCGCGGGCGCGGAGGTGCTGGCCTACCCCAGCCGCGGGGAGGGCTTCGGGCTGCCGGTCCTCGAGGCGATGGCCTGCGGGGCGGCCGTGCTCACGACGCGCGAGCTGTCCCTGCCCGAGGTCGGCGGGGACGCCGTCGCCTACTGCGGCACGGACGACGCCTCGATCGCGACGGAGCTGGCCGCGCTGCTGGCCGACCCGGGACGGCGTGCCGCGCTGGGTGCCGCAGCGGTCCGGCGCGCCGGTGAGTTCACCTGGGACGCGTCCGCCCGTGTCCACGTCGAGGCCTACGAGGCGGCCCGGGCGCGCTGAGCGCCGGGGGCCCTGCGCCGGTCAGCCGCGCAGACCGGCGACGTACTCCTGGACGGCCTCCCACGTGGGCAGCAGGCCCTGGGCGCGGGCCTCGTCCAGCGTCGGGGCGGCCTCGTCCTTCTCCGAGAGCCGTGGCGTGAGGGGCCGGCGGTCGCGGCCCGTCGTCGGCCAGTCGATGCCGAGGGCGGGGTCCAGCGGGTGGATGCCGTGCTCGCGGCCGGGGGAGTAGCCCGTCGAGCACAGGTAGAGCACCGTCGAGTCGTCCTCGAGCGACAGGAACGCGTGGCCGAGACCCTCGGAGAGGTAGACGGCGCGCCGGTCGACGTCGTCCAGGAGGACGGCGTCCCAGGTGCCGAAGGTCGGCGAGCCGACCCGGACGTCGATGGCCACGTCCAGGACGGCCCCCTTGACGCAGGTGACGTACTTGGCCTGGCCCGGCGGGACGTCGGCGAAGTGGATGCCCCGCAGGACACCGGCCGCGGAGACCGAGCAGTTCGCCTGCTGGAGGTCGAGGCGGTGCCCGACCGCCTCGGCGAAGGCCTCGTCCTTGAACCACTCGAGGAAGACCCCCCGGGGGTCCCCGAACTGGCGGGGGGTGATCTCCCAGGCCCCGGGGACGGCGAGCTCGCGGTACTGCACAGGGGTCTCCTCAGCTGTCGGCACGGCGGAGGTGCCAGGGTAGTCCGGAGGTGTCGGTAGGGTGGCTCTCCATGGCCGACGGAAGGGGAACCTGGTGCGCTGGCTGGTGACCGGCTCGGCGGGGATGCTCGGGACCGATCTGGTCGACCTCCTGCGCGACCGCGGCGAGGACGTCACGGCCTCGGACCGCGAGGACCTCGACATCACCGACCCGGTAGCGGTCGACGCCGCCGTCCCCGGGCACGACGTCGTCGTCAACTGCGCCGCGTGGACCGCGGTCGACGACGCCGAGGAGCGCGAGGCGGACGCGTTCCGTCTCAACGCGGTGGCTGCCGCGCACCTGGCACGGTCCGCGGCGACGCACGGCGCGCGCCTGGTCCACGTCTCGACCGACTACGTCTTCGACGGGGCGGCGGACGCGCCCTACGCGGAGGGCGCCCCGGTGGCGCCGCGTTCGGCGTACGGCCGGACGAAGGCCGCCGGGGAGTGGGCGGTACGAGCCGAGGCGCACGACCACCTGGTGGTGCGTACCGCCTGGCTCTACGGCCGGCACGGCGCGTGCTTCCCGCGCACCATCGCGCGCGTCGCGGCCGAGCGCGGCGGCCTCGACGTGGTGGCGGACCAGCTCGGCCAGCCGACCTGGACGCGCGACCTCGCCGACCTCGTGCACCGGCTCGTCCTGGCCGGGGCCCCCACCGGGATCTACCACGGCACGTCGTCGGGGATCACGTCGTGGTTCGACTTCGCGCGGGAGGTCGTGGGCAGCGCCGGGCTCGATCCCGCGATCGTCCGGCCGACGTCGTCCGAGGCGTTCGTCCGGCCGGCCCCGCGCCCCGCGTACTCGGCCCTCGGTCACGACGCTCTGCGGGCGGCGGGCGTGGCGCCGATCGCGGACTGGGCGCAGCGCTGGGCGGAGGCCGCGCAGGAGGTGCTCGGCGCGTGAGGCCAGCGTTCCTTCGGA